>CACIIZ010000021.1 GCA_902586855.1 uncultured Alphaproteobacteria bacterium
AAAGGGCCTTGATATGTCTCTTCTATTTTAACCATGTCAGTTTTAATCCCAAAACTTTATTTCCTCTTTGATTAACTTAATAGCAGCATTAGCTTTTGGCAAACCAGCATAAATTGCAACATGCATCATTACTCTAATCATATCCTCAGGAGAGGTTTTTGTATTTTTGCAGGCTCTAACATGTAACTTAAACTCATCGTAATTTCCTTGTGACGCAAGGATAGCCAATGTAAGCATGGACCTCTCCCTTTTTGATAATTTAGGGTCAGACCAAATATTTCCCCAGGCATACTCAGTGATAAACTCTTGAAAGGATGCATCCAAATCAGAAGTATTCTCCTTCACATTTTTTATATGATCCTTTCCTAAGACTAATTCTCGATGTTTCATTCCCAATTTGAACTTTGACTTCATAAATGTTCCTATCCACTCTCCTGCAAGAAATTGCTTAGTAACTCGTTAAACTTTTTAGGATTGTCAATACAGGGTAAATGACCAGAATTTTTAATAATCTTTAATTTACTTCGATTAATCATTTTTGCTGTTTCACTCACTAAACTTGGAGGTGTGGAAATATCATTTTCGCCAACTAGCAATAATGTATTTTGTTTAAGCTTGGAAGTAAAAGAAGTTAAATCGGCCGAACCAATGGCTTTACAACAGTTAATATAACCGGAAGCCGAGGTACTATGTAGCATCCTTCGAAGAAGCTCTAATTCGTTTAAGTTCTCCAACAAATACTGCTTAGAAAACCATCGCTCTAGAACAGATGCCGAAATGCCCCGAATTCCTATTTTTTTTACCGAACTTATTCGCTGTTCCCAAACGTCATTAGCTCCGATTTTTGTGGCGGTGTCACATAAGACTAGTTTAGAGACAAGATCCGGTCTTAAAAAGGCTACTGCCTGAGCTATCATACCACCGATTGATATGCCCACAAATATAACATTCTCCAATTGGAGATACTCCAAAAGATCAATGACATCCTTTGCTAAATCAGAAATCGAAAACTCCTCGACAGGTTCTTTAGAAAGACCATGTCCACGCTTATCATAAGTGATTATGCGAAGATTCTGAGGTAAACCTTTGATTACTTTGTGCCAAAGGCGAAGATCTGTGCCCAGTGAATTAGCAAATACTATCACTTGCCCATTTGTGGAACCGTTGTCCCTATAGTGAGTAACCGTTTTACCCGAATTAAATGCTCTCAATTTAGCTCATCCAAACAATCAAATTTGCCATAGTTTATCAAATATCAATCTATAGAAAAACCATTAAATATAGTATTTTACTACAGTCTAAAAAAAACTGAAAAAACATTCTTTTATCCTAAGGAGAGTTTATATATAGAATTCATTTTATAAGCATGTATCCGGAGATAAACCAGGCCCATACCATGATGGAAAAGAAATTAATTTTAGTTAGACATGCAAAGTCTCTATGGTTGCCAAATGAGCGAAAATTTTTCATGGGAGATGACCGACAAAGGCCCTTGAATAAGAGGGGGAAAACTGCAGCCGGTGCAATAGCATCATACCTAAAATCAACAGCAAACAGTGTTGATAAAATTTTTTCATCTGATGCACTTAGAGCGGTCCAGACATTTCAAAAAATTATTTTGAGAGTTGATACAAATTATGAAAATGCAATTGATCCCCAACTATACACATTTGCTCCTAAAGAGCTTCTTGCCTATATCAAAAAATTAAAAAATCATCTTAAAACTGTTATGATAATTGGGCATAATCCAGCAATACAAGAAGTGTGCACCCATCTAATTGTTCCAGAAAATTCAAACCCTTTTTATGCTAAAATGAAAAAAAAATATCCGACGGGAGGAATAGCCACTATCAATTTTTCGGTCAGCAAATGGGATGAATTAAGCAAATCTAGTGGTAAATTAAAGAACTTTTCTACGCCAAAATCCATAGTGACTAAAGAGATCAATTAGTTTATTATTTAAAGTGAAATTTTCGTTACCTTGTTATTTGAGTAACATTGGGGAACTTCGAATAAATTTGATAAATAGAGGAATTGAACGGGAGACTATGTTTAACACAAAAATGTTCAATCGTCACGCTAGTCAAGCAACCAAGAAAATTTTTAAAGTATTGCGTGCGTGGGTATTTCTTTTATTTTTTCTCTGCAATATCAGTACTGCTTTTGCTTTCGATACTCTTGCAAAATCAGCTATCGTTTTTGATGAGCTAACAAATTCAGTAATCTTAGAGAAAGAGGCTGACAAACGGCTACCCCCTGCCTCAATGTCGAAACTAATGACCCTTTTACTAGCATTTGAAGCATTAGATGATGGTCGAATAGATCTTGATACCACATTCAGAATTTCATCTAAGGCATCACAAAAAGGTGGATCAAAAATGTTTATTGAAGAAAATCAGCTGGTAAGTGTTGAGAGCTTAATCCGTGGAATTGCAGTAACTTCTGGGAATGATGCCTGCATTGCATTAGCAGAAGGGTTGAATGGCACTGAAGATAGTTTTGTTTCTAGAATGAATTTAAAGGCTAGAGACTTGGGCTTAAATAATACTCATTTTGAGAACTCTACTGGATGGCCTGCCCCAAAACACTTGATGAGTGTAAGGGACTTATTAAGCCTGTCTATCTACATCAGACAGAAATATCCTCACTTTTACAAATATTTTAAAGAGAAAGAGTTTACCTGGAATGGAATCAAGCAACGTAACAGGAACCCTTTGCTCAATATTGGAATAGGTACAGATGGACTTAAGACTGGACACACTGAAGAAGCTGGGTATGGTTTAGTAGGATCGAGCCTTCTGGGAAAAAGGAGAATTAGCTTCGTTTTAGCAGGCCTAAATTCAAGTAGCGAAAGAAAACTTGAGGGAGAGAAAATCGTAAAATGGGCTTTCAGAGACTTTGCGGCTATCGAGTTATTTTCAGAAGGTCACGGTGTAGGAAGTGCTCCTGTATGGATTGGTGAGGAAAATAATGTTGAATTATTCACTCCTGAAAAAATTGAAATATTAATACCCTATGGGAAAGCCACTGAAGTGGTAGCAGAAGTACATGTGGAAATACCAGTAATGGCACCGATTAAAACTAACGATCAAATTGGAACCCTAAAAATAATTGCACCTAGTTTTATTCCGGGCAGGGAGAAAAGAATTATTGCATACCCACTTGTGAGTCATTCAAATATCAAAACAGGTGGTTTATTGAAAAAAATGAAAGCAACAGCTCAGGTTGCGATTTTAAGAGCACTTGATTTCATAAAATCAAATGAAGTCATTAATCAAAATTAGGCGGATTACTTGTCAGGTTATTTCATTTCAATAGAAGGCATTGATGGCTCAGGGAAAACCACTCAGGCCAATCTCTTAAAGAGAAAACTCAATGATTTAGGATATAAAGTCACATTAACTCGTGAACCGGGTGGCGTGACAGGTGCTGAGGAGATAAGAAATCTATTGGTAAAGGGAGATCAAGATCGCTGGTCCTCAGTAACAGAGATACTATTGTTTTTCGCTGCTCGGCGTCATCATTTAGAGCGATGCATATTACCTGCTTTAGATTCTGGTTCTATTGTAATCTGCGATAGATTTACAGACAGTACATTGGTATACCAAGGAGGAAACAACCCAAACCTCATTAAATTAATTAACAACCTCAGAGAACTCGTGGTAAAAAGAGAGCCAGACTTAACCATTGTCATCGATGTTGATCCAAGTAAATCTTTATCCCGAGGTTTGAAAAGAAAGTCCAAAGAAAATCGCTTTGAATTATTTGGATTAGAATTTCAAGAAAAAGCTAATCTTAGTTATCGATCCTTAAGCAAGGAGCTAGAAAGATGTCATTTGATTAACGGGAAAAAAAATATAAAAGACACACATGAGTCAATCTGGAAACTCGTATCGAACCACATAAACTCAATCTAATAATACCATGGAACAAAATGAATTCGAAGCGTTTGAATCTGATAAAAACCCAAATGCACCACATCCTCGAAAAACTCAAAAATTGGTTGGGCAGACTAAGGCTAAAGGAATGTTCTTGGACAGCTACAATTCAGGCAAGTTACATCATGCTTGGTTAATTCATGGACCAGAGGGAATAGGTAAAGCTACTTTGGCTTGGAAAATGGTAAAGTTCATACTTTCTGAAAGTCCTTCCCAAAATATAGAAAGTCAAAATAATAAAGCCTTGATTTCAGGTAGGATAAATGCCCTATCAGAACCTAGCATATTACTTTGTCGCCGATTATTTGATAAAATCAAAAAAAAACCTTTCCAAGAAATCTCAATAGATCAAATACGAAAGATAAACCAATTCTTTTCCCTATCAAATACTAACTCCCAATGGAGAATTGTTATAATCGATTCCATTAATGATTTAAGCCATTCTGCTGCTAATGCACTACTTAAAATACTTGAGGAGCCGCCGGAAAAGGGTTTATTTCTTTTAATATGCAAAAATAAAGAAAGCATACTACCAACTATCAAGTCTAGATGTAGGTTGGTTGGTTGTTCATTTCTCAACCAAACAGAATTTGGAAACGTTCTAAATGGACTTGAAAGTTCAAGTATCCAAGAGAATGATATGTCAACCTTGTATGCCTTATCACAGGGATCAGTGGGCAGAGCCCTTGATATCGTTGCAAATGATGGCATGAAAATTTTTGAAAAAATATTGAAACTTATAAATTTTAAGGAGGACATGGAAAGAAAGAAAATATGGGAACTACTTGACCAAAAAGCTGATTTGATTACAAAAAAAATACATGAAGATCTTATTAAACGACTGATACTTCTGGCATTGTCAAGAATAGCAACAGCATTAATCAAGAAGGACATAAATTGGCATTTACCAGAAGAAAAAGTGATAATTGATTTTTATAAAAAATATGCAGAGTCCTATCTGGTTTTTGCATGGCTTTATTCGCTATTAGTAGATGATTTTAGGAATGCCGAGCGAATTAATTTAGATGCTTCTAATACATTGTTTTCTATTTTTATTAAAATTGAAACGGTATTGCAAAAATTCAGAGTGACAAAGACTGCGAAGGTAAATGGTAATCATGAGTAAAAAAAACCTGCTGATAGACAGTCATTGTCATCTAGATTTTTCTGACTTTGATGCGGACCTTCCAAAGATAGTAGAAAAAGCAAGCGATGCGGGGATATCTAAAATATTAACGATTTGCACTAAAATTTCCAACCTAAAGAAAACAATACAGATAGCAGAACTATATGATTCTGTATACTTTGCATTCGGGCTCCATCCGCTGAATGTTGGAAAAGAAACGATAGATCCACAGGACATTCTTCAAGCTGCAGCTCATAAAAAAATGATAGGGATAGGCGAGACTGGGCTAGATTATTATTACAGTAAAGAAACGGCTAAATCACAAAAAAAATCTTTTATTAAGCATATTGAACTCTCACAGGCATTACAATTGCCCCTTATCGTCCATTCGCGAGCAGCTGATCAAGATATGAAAACGATCCTAGTCCAGCAATATAAAAGAAAACCATTTACCGCCGTAATGCACTGTTTTACATCAGGTCAGGCCTTGGCGAGAAGTGTCCTTGATTTAGGTTTTTATTTATCAATGTCAGGTATTGTGACATTTTCGCGAAATACCGAATTGACTAATATTTTTTCTAAAACACCACTTGATAAAGTCTTGATTGAAACTGATAGTCCCTACCTTGCCCCTGCTCCATTTCGTGGTAAAAGAAATGAACCATCTTTCATCACGAATACCTGCAAAAAGGGAGCTGAAATTATGGGGGTGAGTGAAGAAGAATTTAAAATTGCTACCACAAAAAATTTTAAAACCCTTTTTTGGAAAGTAACCCATTGATTTTAAATAAAAATATCAAATACTCTTTTACTATTTTAGGATGTGGTTCTTCTGGAGGCGTGCCTAGGCTTAGCGACGGTTGGGGTCTTTGTGATCCTAAAAATTCAAAAAATTATCGACTTCGATGTTCATTGCTAATTAAAGCACAGACAGAGAAGGGTGACACAAAATTGTTAGTCGATGCAAGCCCCGATTTGCGACAACAATTACTAAATTCTAAAATTGATAACCTAGATTCTGTGCTTTTTACTCATGCTCATGCAGATCATATGCATGGAATTGATGATTTAAGAATGATTTTTTTTAAACGAAGAAGTATGCTGCCAATTTGGGCAAATAAACAAACAGCACTTAGAATAAAGAAATCATTCACATACCTTATTGAACAGGAAAAAGGCACAAAATATCCACCGATACTGACATTAAACGAAATAAAAAAGTCATTCTCAGTCGAAGGGAATGGCGGAAAAGTAATTGTTGAACCACTACTTGTTAAGCATGGCGATATTGATGCGTTAGGATTTCGAATTGCCAATGTAGCCTACATACCTGATGTATCAGAATTTTATCGAGAATCTTGGGAACGTGTAAAAAACCTAGATGTTTTGATAATTGATGCCTTAAGAAGATCACCGCACCCAAATCATGCACATTTGGAAAAAACTCTGAATTGGATAGAAAAGTTGAATCCGCAAAAGGCCTATCTCACAAATATGCATAATGATCTTGATTATGAAACTGTACGAAAGGAAACTCCCAAAAATGTTTATCCCGCATTTGATGGACTTACAGTCTATCTATAAGGGTTCAAACTTTATCTCCAAGCCTATATTAAAATTTTTCAAGCCATGGTCTCAGTTCTAACTCCCAAGACCAAGAGCTTCTGTCTTGCATAAAAAAATTAAGATAACTCTTAGCTATTTCATCGGGGTCTAACCTATTTTTCAGGTTATCCATTTCCAGACCAGAAAACCTTGAGATTGAACCATCTATAATAAAATGACCAATATGTATATTCTGAGGATGAAGTTCTCTAGCTAGAGATTGAGCCAACCCACGAAGAGCAAATTTACCCATAGCAAAAACAGATGAATTTGGAAATCCTTTTACTGATGCAGAGGCACCAGTAAAAAAGATGGCACCACTCCCTCTTTTTATCATTCTTTTTGCCGCTTGTTGTGCAACTAAAAAACCTGCGAAGCTTGTGACATCTAAAGATCTCTTCACTTCATCAATGGGCAAATCTACAATAGTTCCTCTGACGCGTTGTGATGGATTAAAAATTACAAGATCTAACTCGCCAAACTGTCTATCTATTGCCTTAAATAGTGTGTGAACAGCTGATGGAATGGATGCATCACATTGAAATAATTCAGCTTTTACCTCATCACCCAAGGATTTAATTTTCTCCAGATGTCTGGATACTAGTCCTATTGAAAATCCATTTGCTTTGAAAGTTCGAGCTAGGGAAGCACTTAATCCCCCACCGACACCTACAATCAATACATTTTTTGACATGTTATCACCTTAGGAATGCTTGCATATGAAAACTTGATTGTTCTTTTTCTCTGAATGTCTGACCCACAGGACAAGATTGCCTAACCAAACAACCTTGCCTACAAGGAGAGGCATATGAATCCTTTACATATTTCTGGCACTTCTCTACCGCGTAATTATTTCTGGTGAGTGCTCCAACTGGACAAGAGGAAATACAAGGAGCAGGACAACTTATACATGGACTTGGATTGCTTTTCACTCTGGTCGAGTCCTCAATTAAAGAATGCTTTAAGGCTAACGCGCCACGGAAGGAAACCATGAGACCTCTAGTTTCATGTACTAAGAGATTCACAGGACTCACCCACATACGTCCTGATCTCAACGCCCAACTATAAAAAGGTAAAACAGGCCTCTTTTTAAAAGGAAAAAATGGTTTTGCATCAAATGTTTTAGCCAAATCACTAATTTTTCTTTCGGACCACTGGTCTAAAGGGTCCTTATCTATGTATCTATACTCATAGGAATTCTTAAATTTAAACCAAAAGTCAGGTTCATTCGGCCCAATCAAAATCAGGCTCTTATATCCGTCAAGATTTTTATCACCTGAATTAATTTCAAAAGCGCCCAAGTTGCACAAACCCATTTGAATTAGCGCATTCTCAAGAGTCTCTATGTTTCTAGTTTGAATTTTATTAATTTTTTTCATTAAACGACTGAACTAATAGCTTGTTTGCAATCACTATACAAACAACTTATCAATTAAATCTGAGTAAAACTACAATTATCAGTCTTATGTACCAACGCTTCAACATCCTATATGAGGTAAGATATTTACATCAAATCTATAAAAAACTCTTACAAAAGGCTGAAATTAAAGTAAAAAACGAAAATCTTCAGTAAGCTCCCATTTCAGAAACTGAAAGATAAAAAGAGTTGGAGAGATATAGCCTATAGTGAGTGGTTTTAAATCTATATTCCTAATAGCAAGTCTTATGGCCATGGGGGCCTTGAGTGTTGACACAATGTTGCCTGCTCTCCTGATGATTAAATCCCATTTTGATTTGCCCTCATTTTACGGACATTGGACCATAACTATTGTTTTTCTAGGAATTTCTATAGGCCAACTCTTGTTTGGTCCTATTTCTGACACTTTTGGAAGAAGGAATACAGCTATAGCGGGCCTATTAATTTTTGGAATATTTAACATTGCATCCATTTTTACCATAAATTATCAGTTTTTCCTAGTTTGCAGATTTTTCCAAGGGTTAGGGGCTGGTGCAACTGTAGTTGTTTCGCGGGCGATAGCTAGGGATATCTATACAGGTCATGAACTCGCAAAACTTATGTCCCTAGTCAGTACCATATTTATTTTAGTGCCAATATTTTCTCCCTCCATTGGTCAACTAATCATTAACACATTATCATGGCAATTTATTCCAATAATCATAACTCTATTTTGCTTCTCACTAGTATGCTGGATTACACTATTTCATGTTGAAACTCTAAAACATCGGAGAGTTTTAGATTTTTCAAATATTTTTAAAGGAATTCTTGAAGTGTTTCACTCTAAAATTAGTAGAAACTATACTTTAACGGCAGGTCTAACCTTTGGAGTTCTCATAAGTTTCTTAAATATTTCCCAACCCTTATTTCAAGAATACTTGGGTGTTGGTAAGTACTTCCCTCTTTATTTCGGAGCGGGAGCTCTAGCAATAGGATTTGGATCGCTAATTAATGCTCAATTGGTAAGCATTATAGCACCAAAAAAAATTGTTCAAACTTCCATGCAATTGACACTGATTTGGTCATTCCTGTTTCTATTATTCTTTTTGTTTGACGGTACAAGGGATGTAAAAACAGTGATGATATTTTTCTTACCTATTTTCTTTTTATTTGGAACCATTTTTGGAAATGTAAATGCAATTGCAATTTCACCAATGGGCCACATTGCAGGAACCGCTTCGGCAGTAATTGGTACTAGTACCACCCTATTAGCATTACCAATAGCATCGTTAGTTGCAATTTTTTTCTCTGGTACATTAGTACCATTTATATGTTTAGTCATCGTTACGAATAGCTTAAATCTCCTAATTACTAGAAAGATGGTATTAAATTAAGATGAGACCATTTTCAGAAAAATTAGTACATCTAAAAGCCGGCTTGATTGTCTGGCAACTCAAATTATAATTAGTGGCTTATTTTTGGTAAAATCAGCGCACCAAAGATGACTAATATTGGTACAATACTTAATATCAGAAAAAGAAAATTTAGTTCATACCCTGTTCTCAATAAAATGCTTGTTAAAGGCAAAATTGTTGCCCCAATACAAAGATTCAAGAGAAACTTTACACTTAAAAATTGGCTCCTGTATTTGTCAGGAATATGTGCAGACATTATTGCATCACCTATTGGAATCTGCCCAAAGACAAAGGCCATTCCAAAAAGCATGGTTATTATCAACATAAGATTTTCAGTTTGCGCAGCAGCATATATAAAGAGTATCTGACCCAATCCAATAAATATTAAGACTCCTTTATATTCTCTTCTGTCAATGACCCATCCCGATATAATTTGTGAGAAAGAAGCTATACCATAGATAGCTGCTGCCAACATTCCCGTAATCGCTATGTTTTCAGAAATACCCGATAAATAAATTTCGAAATAGCGTGGGATCAGGAATGTTAAAGCACCAAATGTGAAACCTCCAGCGACAGTTAATAATACAAGGGACAGCATAGCCCTCTTCCAATTTACGGAAAAGCCGTCTGAATTTGTTCTATTGCTTGTTTTTTCTGAAATTCTTTCCTCATCGTATCTGGAGAAAATCAGCCACAATCCAAATAATAAGCAGACACAACCTGGTACAACAAAAGCAAGCCGCCAATTTCCTAAAAGGATTAGAAGACCTGTAACGAGAGGGGCAAAAGCTACCCCCATATTCCCCCAAACACCATTCAATCCAAGTCTAAACCCAAGATTAACTCTATTTTTCATTAACATAGCTATTCCAACCGGATGATAAATGGATGCAAAAAGACCTATTAAACTGAGAGAAACCGCTAAGTGTGTTAAATTTTGTGACATGCCCGCAAATATTGATGAAAAACCCATCCCTAATGGAAAAATTATCAATAAAAGCCTCCGAGAGTAGTACTCCGCAAGAAATGCAGCAACGGGAGCAGCAGCACCAAATAGTATGAGACCAAAAGTTCCATAAAGAATGATTTCAGCGTATGAAATTCCAAAAAATATAGCTGAGTCATAGGCTGCCTTAGCAAATATGAGCATAATAAAATGATCAAGAAAATGAGAAATATTTAAAGGAATATCCCTAGACTCAAATGCTTTTTTGTATATAGAACTCATTATATGAACTTCTCTAATAATGACCATTGGCTCTTGGAGCTTCTGATCATTATCTGGGAAGGAATGATTTCCCCATTAAAAATTTGTCTACAGCATGGGCACACTGCCTACCCTCTCGAATAGCCCATACCACCAGAGATTGTCCCCTTCTCATATCACCAGCAGTCCATACTGTGCTGCAACTGGTTTTATAATCAATTGTGTTAGCCAAAACATTATTTTTTTCATCTAAATCAATGTTTAATTCTTCAAGCATTCCATCATAGGATGGTGATACAAAACCCATAGCAATTAAAACAAGATCAGCTTTTATATGAAATTCTGACCCAGAGATAGGTTTAAAATCTTTATCAACTTTAATACAATGGAGCTTTTTAATGTTACCATCAATGTCGCCTTCAAAACTTTGAGTCATTACTGAAAATTCACGCTCTGCTCCTTCTTCTTGACTAGAAGAAGTTCTCATCTTAAGAGGCCAATTTGGCCAGGTGGCAAGTTTATTTTCCTTGCTTGGTGGAGGCGGCATAATTTCTAATTGGGTTACGGATACCGCTCCTTGCCTAATAGAAGTTCCTATACAATCAGACCCAGTATCTCCCCCCCCAATTACGACAACATTTTTGCCTGTTGCCAGAATATCTTCAGAAAATTCACTTTGCTCTCCCCCATTACGTTTATTTTGCTGTGGAAGAAAATCCATCGCAAAATGAATGCCATTAAAATTTCTTCCCTGAATAGGTAAGTTCCGAGGGGCTTCTGCACCACCAGCTAAAATTATTGCATCATGGCTATCAATGACTTTCTTAACAGGTAGGTCGACCCCAACATGTATGCCAGTATGAAAAATAACACCTTCCTCTGACATTTGTACGACACGTCTATCAATATGTGATTTGTCAAGTTTAAAATCTGGGATTCCATACCTTAACAAGCCACCAATTTTCTGATTCTTCTCATAAACATGTACTTCATGCCCAGATCTGACTAACTGTTGCGCTGCGGCCATTCCAGCAGGCCCAGATCCTACAATACCAATATTTTTGCCAGTGGAGTTAGCCGGTTTCTGAGGATGTATCCATCCGTTTTTCCACGCTTTATCTACTATAGCACATTCAATGGATTTAATAGTCACTGGACTATCAGTTATATTTAACGTGCACGAAGCTTCGCAAGGTGCTGGACAAACTCTCCCAGTGAATTCTGGAAAGTTATTAGTTGAGTGTAAATCTCTTATTGCTTCCTTCCACTCACCTCTGTATACCAAATCATTCCAATCTGGAATTTGATTATTGACTGGGCATCCCTTTAAACCCTTTACATCATGACAAAATGGGATACCACAATCCATACACCTACTAGCTTGGTCCCGCAATGTTTGTTCGGGTAACTCTATTAAAAATTCGTTATAGTTACGAACTCTATCTGCGGCTGGTCTGTATTTTCTATCCTGGCGATCGACCTCCAAAAATCCAGTTACTTTTCCCATATTAGAAGCCTCACCTATACTGTTTTCACTATATTTGTCATTCAGCGGCAACCCCAGCAGCTCTCTGCTCTTCTCGTATTTCTTCAAGTGCCCTACGATATTCCGTTGGCATAACTTTGATGAATTTTGGACGAAATTTTTCCCAATCTGACAAAATTCTCAAAGCTTTGGTAGATTTAGTGTAAGACGCATGTCTTTCCACCAAAAATCTTAATCGATCATCATCATACCTGGTCATGTCATTAGATAGATGAACTCTGCCATGATGTTCAATATCTCCAGTCTGGTGGTGCTCAGATTCCAACAAATCATCTTCCTCAGGAATGGGTTCTAGTTCAACCATAGAAAGATTACAACGCTCTGGAAAAGAACCATCCTCATCCAGAACATAGGCTATTCCACCTGACATACCAGCAGCAAAATTTCGGCCAGTAGTTCCTAGAACTACAACAATTCCACCGGTCATATATTCGCATCCATGGTCTCCAAGTCCCTCAACGACCGCTATTGCTCCAGAATTTCTTACAGCAAAGCGTTCTCCAGCAAATCCTCTGAAAAAGCATTGTCCAGAGATAGCACCATATAGTACAGTATTTCCTACAATAATAGATTGACTATGGTCTAGTTTCTTTGCCTCTTCTGGTGGATAAACGATTATCTTTCCACCTGATAAACCCTTTCCAACGTAATCATTAGCCTCCCCTTCTACTTCAAGCAAAATACCATTACAAAGCCAAGCACCAAATGCCTGTCCTGTTGTTCCCTTAAACTTAATATGAATGCTATCTTCTTTTAGGCCTTCATACCCATTCTTTTTTGCAATACATCCCGAAAGCATGGCACCAGTAGATCTATTAAAGTTGGAGATAGGAAGGTTAAGACGGATCTCACCGCCTTCCTCTACTACTTTTGTAGTTAATTCAATTAATTTTCGATCTAGAACTTCATCAATATAATGGTTTTGTTCCTCACATCTAAACTTTGGATGAGTATTATTTGGATCGGGGTCAAAGAATAACTTACTAAAATCAAGCCCTTGTGCTTTCCAATTATCAATTACTTTCTCTTGATCCAAAACATCTATCTGACCTATCATGTCGTCAAATTTGGAAAAACCTAACTCTGCCATGATCTCCCTTACTTCTTCAGCCACAAAGAAAAAATAATTTATTACATGTTCAGGCTCTCCAGTGAACCGCTTTCTTAAAACTGGATCCTGTGTAGCCACTCCGACTGGGCAAGTATTTAGATGGCATTTTCGCATCATTATGCAACCAGAAGCTACTAATGGGGCAGTAGAAAAACCAAATTCGTCCGCACCCAAAAGAGCACCAATCACCACATCTCTGCCAGTTCTCAATCCACCATCAACTTGGACCTTTATTCGTGATCTTAGATTATTTCTGACTAATGTCTGATGAGTTTCAGCCAACCCCATCTCCCAAGGAGATCCAGCATGTTTGACGGAAGTAAGTGGGCTTGCTCCAGTACCACCTTCCATGCCTGATATTGTTACATGATCTGCGTGCGCCTTCGCGACTCCTGCAGCAACGGTTCCAACACCTACCTCTGACACTAACTTTACAGAAATATCAGCGGCTGGATTCACATTTTTCAAGTCATAAATTAATTGGGCCAAGTCTTCAATTGAGTAGATGTCGTGGTGAGGGGGAGGTGAAATAAGTCCTACCCCTTTTGTCGAGTGTCTAACCTTTGCTATCACTGAATCTACCTTGTGTCCTGGTAGCTGCCCACCCTCGCCCGGTTTTGCACCCTGAGCCATTTTGATTTGAATCATGTCTGCATTTACGAGATATTCTGTTGTCACTCCAAACCTACCAGATGCTACCTGCTTGATTGCAGACCTCTTACTATCTCCATTGGCAAGAGGGACAAATCGCTCTACTTCCTCTCCTCCCTCACCGGTATTTGATTTTCCCCCAATTCGATTCATTGCAACGGCAAGGTTTTCGTGGGCTTCTGCAGAAATTGATCCATAAGACATCGCACCAGTTGCGAAACGTCTTACAATTTTACTCGTGCACTCCACATCACTTAATTTCAGTTTTTGCCTCCCAGTTTCCTTAGCAGGCTTTAGGCGGAAAAGACCTCTTATTGTTAATAACCGCTGATCATGATTATTTATTAATTTGGCATATTCCCTATAATCGCTAACACGACCCAGCCTTACTGAATGTTGCAAGAAGGTAACCTCATCAGAGCTCCAGGCATGGACTTCGCCCCTGTGCCTGACTGAATATTCGCCTCCAATATCTACGGAATGCTTGTTAATTGAAACCTCACTGTAGGCGAAATCATGTCTGGCGCAAGTTTCTTCAGCTAAGTGCTCTAAATCAATACCTTCAATTTTTCCAGAGGTGCCTGAAAAATATTGATCAATAAATTTTGACGACAACCCAACAGCATCGAAGATTTGAGCTCCACAATAGGACTGGTATGTTGAAATACCCATCTTAGACATTACTTTTAATAATCCTTTGTCAATAGCCTTTATGTACCTTCTGACAATCTCTTTTCTATCAACTTCTTTTGGGAACATACCATTTTCATGCATCTCAATTAAGGTTTCAAAAGCTAAGTATGGATTTATTGCTTCAGCTCCATACCCAGCTAAAACAGCAAAGTGATGCACTTCCCTCGGTTCAGCAGACTCAATCACTAGTCCAACAGAAGTTCTCAAACCTTTCCGTATCAAATAGTGATGCACTGCAGATGTAGCAAGTAACATGGGAATAGGCACCCTCTCCGAACTGAATTGCCTATCTGATAAAATTATTATATTTTCTCCTGCTGATACTGCCTCCTCAGCTCTAGCACATATTTTGTCTATAGCCTGCTTCATTCCTTTTGGGCCAAGTGTCTTTTTAAAGGTGACATCAATTACCCTTGATAAGAATTGAGTATCTCCTATTTCTCCAATGTCACGTATTTTTTGCAGGTCAGAATTACGTAGGATTGGTTGTCGAACTTCTAGTCTCTTTACAGTTGAAAGATGTGTAAGATCAAAAAGATTTGGACGCGGACCTATTAAAGAAACCAAACTCATTACAGACTCCTCCCGAATAGGATCAATCGGTGGATTGGTGACCTGAGCAAAATTTTGTTTGAAATAAGTGTAAAGAAGCTTTGGCTTTTTAGAGATGGCCGAGATTGGGGTGTCCGTCCCCATCGATCCTATTGCCTCCTGCCCCGTTACTGCCATCGGAGACATCAGCAATTTCATATCTTCCTGAGTATAACCAAAAACATTATGTCCTTGCTTTAGGCGATTTTGATCATACTTCCGGTTATCGACTATGTGTTCATCCAAATCTTCAAGTATTATTTGAGTGTCATCCAGCCATTTCTGATAGGGATTAGCATCACAAAGTTTTTCTTTTATTTCACCATCAGATATTATTTTCCCTTTCACGAGGTCGATAAGTAACATTTTCCCTGGTTGCAACCTCCACTTAGTTAAAACCCTACCTTGATCAACAGGTAACGTGCCTGCTTCCGAAGCCAATACGACGGTATCATTATCCAAAACAAAATATCTTGCCGGGCGTAAGCCATTTCTATCCAGGGTAGCCCCAATCTGCCTACCATCAGTGAAAGCTATGGCTGCTGGTCCATCCCATGGCTCCATCATAGCTGCATGATATTCATAAAAAGCCTTTCTTTTTTGATCCATCAAGGGATTACCTGCCCAGGCTTCAGGGATTAACATCATCATTGCATGACTAAGAGAGTATCCCCCTTGAACAAGTAATTCCAAAGCATTGTCAAAGCAAGCTGTATCCGATTGCCCTTCATAAGATACAGGCCAAATTTTCTCTATATCACTTCCAAATAAGGGAGAAGACAAGGTAGCCTGCCTAGCAGCCATCCAGTTATAATTACCCCTTAAGGTATTTATTTCACCATTATGAGAAACCATTCGATAAGGGTGTGCTAATTTCCATGAAGGAAAAGTATTTGTAGAAAAACGTTGATGCACCAAGGCCAAGGCCGATTTCAACCTCTTGTCAAGAAGGTCAGGATAGTATTTGGCTAATTGATCTGCAAGAAACATCCCTTTGTACACAATAGTCCTGCAAGATAATGAAACCGGATAAAAATCATCCAAATCGCCAATTTCATGAATTATCAAATTTGAAATCTGCTTCCTTAAGACAAATAATCTTCGCTCAAAAACTTCCTCTGAAATGGCTTGTGGTTTATTTACAAAAGCTTGTAGGTGGACTGGTTCTGCACTCAGTATATTAACATCACGCGATAAGCAGCTATTATCAGAGGGCACCTCTCGCCAGCCAATTACGTTAGCCAACTCACGTGAAGAAAGTATCTCAATAAACTTTTTTATTTTATCCCTCAAAACCCTTTCTTGTGGCATAAAGAAAAATCCTATTCCGTATTCACCTTCTTCTGGTAATTCGAAACCAAGTCTTGCACACTCAAGTTTAAAAAATTCATGCGGAATTTGAAGTAACATTCCAGCACCATCCCCGACCAATGGGTCTGCTCCAGTAGCACCTCGATGTTCCAAATTTTCTAATATCTTGATCCCGTCTTGAATGATCTCGTGGCTCTTTACACCTTTGATGTTAGCCACGAATCCTAAACCACATGAATCATGTTCCTTAGTAGGGTCATAAAGACCAAAAATCTCTTTAGCTTCAACCCCTCCCTTCCTAAGAGAACTAACTTTCTTATCTGCCATGAAATCTAAGCCCTTTCACCCACCATTTAAAAACCTCAGTTTCAGTAAAACCAATGCACAAATCTAAAGCTCAAATAAACAGTTTTTGCATCTGAAATTGACTACAACCAAAAATCCAAATTTGTACCTTAGCTAGCCGATTTAACAGAAACATTGCCTCGGGAGATAGTTCTTACATTAAGACGCGGTGGTAATCAACTTGTTTCTCATTCAATACAGATATAATACCTTGACTTTTTTTCTTCTGGTTTAAATAATTTTCCTAATTTTAAGATAACTGATAATGAGATCTCTCATGAAAAGATTTCAAGGTAAAACTGCCATAATTACTGGAGGTTCAAGGGGGATAGGATCGGCAATCAGTAAGCGCCTGTTAGCTGAAGGTGCAAAGGTCATTATATGGGACCTTTTAAGCCCTGAAGCTGCTAAAAATCAAAAAAACTTAAATTTTGTTAGTGTTAACGTCTCTGATTGGAATAGCGTCGGTACAGCAATTGAAAAAAGCAAACAATTGACAGAAAACATAGATATTTTAGTTTGCAGTGCAGGGATAACTGGACCTAATCAAAAGCTTTGGGAATATAAGATATCAGACTGGGAAAATATATTTGAAATCAATGTCAATGGAACCTTTTTCTGCAACAAGGTTTGCGTGCCATTAATGCTGAAGAATCGCTATGGTAGAATTATTAATATAGCGTCAATAGCTGGTAAAGAAGGAAATCCCAATGCATCAGCCTATAGTTCATCAAAAGCTGCCGTTATTGCTCTGACAAAATCATTGGGAAAAGAACTAGTCGATTCCTCCATAACTGTGAATTGTGTAACACCAGCAGCAGTGAGAACCGGTATTTTCGATCAAATGAGTCAAGAACACATCGACTATATGCTTTCAAAGATTCCAATGGGTAGGTTTGGAACACCCGAAGAAATTTCTGCTTTAGTTTGCTGGTTAGCCTCTTCTGAATGTTCTTTTACAACTGGAGGGGTCTTCGACATTTCAGGAGGAAGAGCTACATATTAAATTATTTCTCACAAAAAGCGTTGTTCACATTTGGAAATAATATGAGTTCAATTTGAGAGGAAGTGAAAAAATAAGGAAAGGGCTAGTAATGCTAGCAAAAGTGCAAATATAAGACTAATTTCTTTTCTATACTTTTCCAACAGCCCTGATGCGCTTCTGGTAGAAGCGAGTAATACCAAAGCGCAGTAAACCAGCATGTCGATGCTTCCAGCAATGAGAGCCATAAAGAAGTGTACAATAGTTGTTTGTCCTGGGGCTAAAAACTGGCTAAATAAGGAGGTGAAAAATATACCAATTTTTGGATTAAGAATTGCTACTAAAAAGCCTTCCATGAATCTATTATCAGTTCTGTGTTTCTTTATACTTGCGTTAGATTGAATATCAGAATAAAAATTATTCTTGGCAATTTTAAATGCTATCCAAAGTAAAAAAAGTGCTCCAATAATCTGAATGATGGTAAAAATCATCTGATAATGGGCAATTAGTATACCTAATCCAAGAGTACTTATTAAAGCATAGAGAAACACCCCAACCCCATGTCCAATAGAAGCGGAAATTCCAGCTTTTTTTCCTTCAGAGGAGACGAAACCAAGTACGACCAAAAGACTGGGTCCTGGAGAGCATGCTCCCAAGAAGCATATGGCACCTAAATAAAACCAATCCTGCAAAATCATCTAAGGAAAATCCTTAACATTTTTTATTTTATTATTTGGCGGACAACACCTGCAGGTGGAATTTTAAAGCCCTCAAAGTCCACCTCAAAGCTATTGTAATTAAAGAAAAAACGTTCATTAATATTTCTTCTTTCTCTAATTCCTTCAGGCATTACGATAGGAGTTAACTGCTCTTCCTCGAATATTTTCAAAAGAATGCTTCTCAAAGCAGTTTCGTCCGGCCATCCAGCTATATATTGTATTCTTCCATTACCAATTAAAGCTGGATCACCAAACTCAGTTTCTGCAAGAATTTTATTAGATGTTTCTACCAACTCTCTATATCGTATAAAGTAGCCCTCAGTCGAAAGTGCTATCGGCGTATTCACCCTAAAAGTCTCAGATACTAGTACATTCAAATCAAAATCAGGAAAAAAAGAATTAAAACTTTCAAAATTAAAATTTTGATCTCGGCATCCTGCTCTAGGGCCTATTAAAACAGTATGAGAGAAACATTTTATTTTTTCTACTAATTTCTCATCGATAAACATAGTACCAGGAACAACTAGCAATTTGTATCCATCAAGATCTTCATCATTAGGAGAAATGAAATCTATTGATTGACCCAGTTTCCTTAAGCACCTATAAAAATCGAAAACTAAATCGAAATATGAATTTCCGTCCCCATGCGGTTGTATTTTCCAATAGTTGTTGGCAGGATAATCAAAAATAATTCCTATTTGGGCTTGGCCTATTTCAATTTCTGGAGCTAGTTCAATTTCTTCAGCAACCTTTTCAATTTCATTGAGTACAGGCATTCTTTTCCCGGTAGGCGAGAGTAAACCACCGTGTAGTTGCTCCTGCGCTGACTTGGATTGTCTCCAACGAAAGAAAGATACTACCTCTGCTCCATGAGCAAAAGCCTCCCATGTCCATAGGCGGACCATTCCCTGTAATGGCATTGGATTATAAGGCGCCCAATTAACACTTCCAGGCTGTTGCTCCATTACCCACCACCGACCATCTCCGACTGCTCTGTAAAGATCATGGTGAAAAGCTTGAAAATCTGGGTCTCCTTGCCTGGAGAAGGCTTCTTTAACGGAATTTTTTGCTGAAATCCTGTCTTCCAAGAATCCTAAAGGATAACTATCCCAACTAGCAAAATCCAAATCCTGACCAACTTTAAAATGATCAAAATCAGTTATTTTACCCATGAAATTGTGCGTTATAGGAAAAGATGAGTGTTCCCTTATTTTAGAAGCTTGGCGCCTATTGAACTCTATTACTTTCTGACTGCAATATTCCAAGAATGATAATGAGTGCGCCGGATTGGGTTCAGTGACACAGTTAATTGGAAAACCAATCTGGTCAAACCTTTCATAATTCATTGACCAAAAGTCATTTCCCCAAGCCTTATTAAGAATTTTGATTGGGTCTTTATCTTTTGCCATATCCACCGAAAATCTCTCCTCTAACCATTCTTGGTAGCCTTTCAGTGCTGAAGAACTATAAGATAAAAGGGTATCATGGCAACCATACTCGTTATCGATCTGCCAAGCACACAGATAAGGATTTCTACCATAACGTTTTGCCATTATTTGCACTAAACCTTCACAATGCTGGATAAACCTTTCATGACTAAAACAGTAGTGTCTTCTTGATCCAAACTGTCGAGGCAGACCTAATTGATTTACTGGAAGCATATCTGGGTAAAGATCGATCATCCATCTTGGAGGAGCTGCAGTGGGTGTTCCCAAGATAATTTTCAATTTTTCGTTACCAATTATGTCGATAATCTCATCTAACCAATCAAAATTGTAAGTATATGGTTCAGGTTCAATTTTTGCCCATGCAAATTCGGCAATTCTTACCCGAGAAATACCTGCCATCTTCATTCCCTGTGCATCCTTGACCCAATTACCTCTAGGCCACTGCTCTGGATAATAACAAACTCCTAGACACCTTTTCATTTTTATTTCCTATAAAATATTTAAAACATAAGTAGCTAGTTGCATCAATATATCCTAAATGATCAGCGGCATCAGCCCTTTTCATTAATTCTTCTTTAATTACCACCCAAATCCAAGAGATTTACATAAGTAGCTTTCAATCCACTTAATGAGAGTTCATCAGATAAATAAGTATTAAGATCAATACCTTGCTCTTCAAGAACAGCTTGGTAAATCTGGGTAATGGGATCGATGCCAACGATTACTACTTCATTTCCAATCCAAAAATTCTTACTCCCCGCTATCTCTAACCCGATTATATAACCAGATAATCTTGATTTAATGTGAGTAGGTGAAGCGTTGTTCAATAAATCATTTGCTCTTAATCCAAAAAGATGAGATGAGAATTTGTGAGGATGAGTTAAAATATCTATAGCTGCATTCCGCGCCTCTTCAATATCTATAATTCCAGAAGAAACTGAAAATTTGAGCAATGAATGTTTTGAGAGAATTTCAAACATTTCTCCAGTCATAAATGTTTTAAAAAAAGTGATTTCGCCGTCACTAATTTTCACCCACTTGGAATGAGTTCCAGTGAAACAAATCACGCCCTCAAAATCCGGGTTCTGACATAAAAAGCCAAGGATTTGTGTTTCTTCACCACGCATAATATCTGGTGTATTCCTTTGCATGAGGCCAGGAATAATCATCACATTCAATCGAGGATCATCGGTAGTTATTCTTTCCACATTTTCGGCTAACTTAGGACTGCGGGGTGAATGCGCATAAGTTATTTCTTGCCACCCCTGCTTTGAGCCCACCATGCCACAGCATAAAATGTCAATTTTTCCGTTTTGAGGTAAAAAATCCACAATTAAATTATATAAAATTTCCTCAAAATTGCCGTTTGAGACAAACCTAACTCCAAATTTTTTTTTACCATTTAAGATAGTTTTACCTGTGTCTTTGGAAATAAGCCAGTATCGTAAATTGGTGCTCCCCCAATCTACAGCAACCCAAAATGAATTATGCTTTAGCTCTGTTGACTTAACCACAAGATCTCCTTAAGACTCACTCTGGAGGTTTTCACATGCCTAACCCTGACTACGCAATAGATCAAATGATTTCTGCAAAAAGCATAGCAGCAAGAGTAGAAACTTTGGCAAAAGAAATCACCTCATATTTTAATGATACGGACAAATTAATCGTTGTTGGCCTTCTCAGAGGTTCATTCGTATTTATTGCAGATTTGGCAAGGGAAATTGATTTGC
This sequence comes from uncultured Alphaproteobacteria bacterium, assembly GCA_902586855.1. Classification (GTDB taxonomy): domain Bacteria; phylum Pseudomonadota; class Alphaproteobacteria; order Rhodobacterales; family Rhodobacteraceae; genus CACIIZ01. The sequence goes on from CACIIZ010000021.1 coordinate 21,815, forward strand.
CAATAGAGATAGACTTTTTGGAAGCTTCATCATATGGGAACAGTATGGAAAGCTCCAGAGAAGTCAAAATTCTAAAAGATTTGGCTGGAGAGATTTCAGGGAAAGACGTACTAGTCGTAGAAGATATAGTTGACACCGGGCATACACTGAAACATGTGCTCCAACTATTGGAAAGCAGGAACCCCAAGAGGATCGAGGCATGCGCACTTCTTGACAAACCTTCAAGACGGGAGGTTCAAATCAAATCACGCTGGTCAGGTTTTGAAATTCCCGATGAATTCATAGTTGGCTATGGTATAGATTTTGCCCAGATGAATCGAAACCTATCTTACATAGGAAAGGTACGTTTCAAATAATGAGAAAGTCAAACCGAAGCATTTATTGGATGGGTTTTAGTCGCGCCGTATTGGAATTTACATGAGTTATATATCCAAAGCTATTTTATCGTATATAATCTCCTCCACATAATCAACATTAAGAAAACAACACTTAAAGCAATTCCTTCCATAGACATTACAAACAAAATCTCGTCAACAGAAAGATTTTTTCCTAACCACGCTACATTAATAGCACCAAGAAATCCTGTTCCTATTGAGATGGTTAAAACACTATAAGTCGAAGAGCGCAAATTTTCTTCAGTGAAGGTATAAATAATCGAACTTTGCAACGCAGAATAACAAGACGTAGCGCCACCAGCAAAAAAAATAAATAGCATAATCGAGTGCTGCGTTTGCAATGCACTGGCAAATAACACACAAACTAGCAGAATGAAAATCATGAAGCAAAATGTAAAGACCTTTTGTCTTGGATAAAAAATAGTGATTAGAAGACCACCTATCAATGCTCCAAAGCCTTCCAGAGAGGATAATGTACCAGCCACTAATTCACTAGTCTTGAATTTCTCTAAAAATAATAGAGAAATTAATGTAAAAAATGGCAATATAAAAATATTAAAAATTGGAGTCAAACTTAAGACTATAAGAACAGGAATGTTCTTAAACGCATGGGTAAAAACATTTCCAAATACTTTAGAAATACCCACAAATCCAGGCTGAAAACTCAATCTATCTTTTTTATCCCGATACGGTAATAAGGATAAGAAATAAAGGCAAGCTAAGAATATAAAAAGTAGATCATTATTGCCCATTGACAAAATAAACCCTCCAAATATCATACCAAAAAGCCGAGTTGCATGACTAGAAAGCACGTCAAGAGAAACTCCTGCGCCAACTAACTCAGGTGCAAGTGCATCACCTAATAATCTACGCCGAAACGAAAAATCAACACTCCACAGAATCCCAGAAAAAATCGATATAGCATACAGAAATGGTAAAATACTAAAATTGATAAAGAAAAAATTCATGAATACTGGGATTAAGCAGTTTAACCCTACCAATATATTGACAACAAGCATAATTCTTACACCAGAAAAACGGTTGCCCAACATACTGAAAACTAAGCCTGTAATAAGCATAAAGATCATTCTCAAAGAAAACATCCAGCCAACATGGACTGCATCACCTGATAACTCCCATGATATGACAGAAAACGACATAATTTCCAGCCAACGCGCCGTACTAGTTAATAAGCCAATGATCCAATAATCTCTAAATTCCCTGACTGCCCAAATGTCCAAAATTACTCTTGGTATCATCGGATAAGACCAAATAAGTTATGTTCTTGAAAATATAAAATCTGTGCTTGACTTGTGACCTGAAAGGTCCAAATCATAAACCACTTCCTGAGTAGAACTTAAAATGCTACCATCTCTTATTACATAGAGCCTTGCCGGCCTTAACCTTAAAGCTTCAACATCATCCATACACTGTAAAACAAGTAAATCACCCTTACACCCTTTTTCTAAGCCATAACCTTCCAAACCAAGGATTCTTGCAGGATTCTCAGTTACTGCATTGAAACATTCTTGCATTTGCGTTATGCCAGTCATTTGCGCTACATGCAAAGCCATATGGGCAACATCTAGCATATCATGGGAACCCAATGGATACCACGGATCCATTACACAATCATGTCCAAAGGCAACAGTTAATCCCGCTAAAATTTGCTCCGGAATTCTAGTTAATCCCCTTCTTTTTGGATAAGTATCATGCCTGCCTTGTAGCGTTATATTAATTAAAGGGTTGGCTATAACAGAGATACGAGCTTCAGTCATCAAGGGTAATAGTTTAGAAACATAATAGTTGTCCATAGAATGCATCGACGTCAGGTGAGACCCTGCCACCCGCCCCTGTAATCCTAGTCGTATGGTTTCCTTTGTTAACACTTCTATATGACGGGACATAGGATCATCACTTTCGTCACAGTGCATGTCCACCTGCAGACCTTTTTTGGCAGCTAGTTCGCATAGGTATTTGATGGACTCAGCCCCATCATCCATAGTCCTTTCAAAATGTGGAATACCTCCAACTACCTCTACTCCCAGCGCAAGAGCATTATTCAAATTGTCTTTTGAGTTAGCTCTAATTAAGCCATCCTGGGGAAAAGCTACAAGTTGTAAATCGAGCCACGGCCTATATTCGTTTTGAATGTCCAGCATTGCTTCAACAGCCAATAAACTTGGGTCAGAAATATCAACGTGAGACCTAATAGCTAGAGTTCCCCTTGCTATAGCCCACTGGCAAAGTTTTCTTGCTCTTTCTTTGAGAGCATCAGCCGTCAAATTTGGTTTAAGTTCGCCCCATAAATTTATACCTTCTAGTAAAGTACCACTTTTATTTACCCTAGGGATGCCATAGCTTAAAGTTGCGTCTAAATGAAAATGGCTATCCACAAAAGGAGCAGTTACAAAATAACCTTTGGCATCAATAGTAGGTATATCAGTAATTTCACTAACATTTCCAATTTCGACTATGACTTTTTTTAAAATAAGAATATCCTGAACCTTACCATTTTTAAATCTGGCATTTTTAATCAACAAGTCAGACAAGATTATCTCCTTTATTCAATGACGCTCACCACGTCGAAATGGTACTAATAATGCTTTAGGATACCTTGTACTTTTTGCAGCAAACACCATCGCGGCGATACTCAGCAAAAATGGTAACATTAAGAAAAACTGATAAGGAACAATTGCTCCAGCTAATTGTTGAGCCCGCACTTGGTAAGCGTCAAGACCAGCGAACAATAGTGCACCTAAGATTGCCCTTTCTGGTTTCCAAGCAGCAAAAATTACTAAGGCTACAGCAATCCAGCCTCTTCCGTTAATCATTCCAAAATAAAAAGCGTTAAAGGCGGACATAGTCAAGTAAGCTCCACCAACAGCCATTAAAGAGCTCCCTAACATCACGGCAATAGTGCGGACTCGGAGGACATCGATGCCTTGTGCTTCTAGCGCCATAGGATTCTCCCCAGCCATTTTTACTGCCAATCCAAAAGGGCTCCTGTTAAGAAACCAAATTACAATCGGTACGGTTAAAAAAGCCAAATAGGTAAAAATCGTTTGCTGAAAGAAAACAGGGCCAAGAAAAGGAATATCAGAAAAAAATGGGATGCTCACTTGCTCAAAAGCTTGAATTTTGGGTGGCGTAGTTGAAGTTGGTAAAATCAATCTGAAGGCAAAATAACTTATTGAAGAAGCAAGGAGAGTGATACCAATACCTGTAACATGTTGTGAAGCACCCAAGTGAACAGTAAACCCGGCATGAATCAATCCAAACATGGCCCCAATGAAGGCAGCACAGATGATACCAGAACTTAAATCAGCTCCAAGGTAAACAGCCGTCCACCCTACCATTGCTCCAGCTGTCATGATACCTTCAATTCCTAAATTAAGCACCCCTGCTCTTTCACAAATTAGTTCCCCCAAGGTAGCTAATAATAGGGGACAGGCTATCCTAATAGTCGCAGCCCAAAATCCGGCATTGATAAATAATTCTAAAAATTCAACGATCAAAATCTTAACTTTCCAATTTGAATTTTATAGTTAATTAAAATTAGACTCACTAGAACAGACAGAACTGTTATCGCAACAACTACATCTGCCAAATATGTCGGAACATTCACTGCCCTACTCATAGAGTCAGCACCCACATAAATCATAGCTAAGAATAGCGCAGAAAAAATAATGCCAATCGGATTTAAAGCGGCCAACATAGCTACTGCAATACCTGTATATCCAAAACCGGGAGACAAATCTAAAGTTAAGTAGCCTTTTAAACCTGCTGTCTCCGTAATTCCCGCAAATCCTGCCATGGCTCCACTAAGGCAAGCCACAATCAAAACCGTTCTAAAAACTGGAATCCCAGCATGAAAAGTTGCAGACGTATTATGGCCTACCGCTTTTATTTTAAAACCAAAGGACGTTCTTGACAAAACAATCCAGAGAGACAACGCTGCTAATATTGCAATTAAGAATCCAAAATGCAAACGTGTTCTCTCAAGAATCTGCGGTAAGACTCCGTTATCAATCACGGGACTCCCTTGAGGCCAACCTAAAGACATTGGGTCCTTCATGGGGCCTTCTAGGAGATAACTGACAAAGAGAAGAATAATAAAATTCATTAGCAGAGTTGTGACCACTTCATCAACTTTGTAAAGTTGTCTCAAGATTACCAACGGTAATATCACTAGTGCACCGGCTACGCCTCCAACTAAAAATAAAAAAGGTATCATGAGAAATTGCGGTAACTGAATTAAACCAGTACCAAAAAAAGTTGCTGCCAGGGCACCAGCATAAAGTTGTCCTTCAGCTCCTATATTCCAGAATTTAGCCCTAAAGGCTATGCCAGCTGCTAGTCCAGTAAGAATTAGGGGTGTAGCCCGGGCCCCAGTTTCTGCCAGCGCATTCGGGGATCCAAAGGCCCCTTTTAGTAAATGGAAAAAAGATTCTAATGGAGGGGCCCCAGCAATGAATAATAATATAAAAGCACAAAAGAGCGAAAAGATAATCGCTGCAAATGGAGCAACAATACTGAGAAATGGTGAATAACTCTCTCTGGATTCTAAGCGCATGCCCACCTCACAAAACATCCCCTCCCGTCATCATCAACCCAATTTCTCTTTTTTCAAGCTCTTCAGAAGGATATGGTCCGATAAGTTTGCCGTCAAACATTACCGAAACAACATCCGACACTAGTAACAACTCATCAAGATCTTCAGTAATGAACAGAACTGCTCTTCCTCGATCTCGTTCTGTCAACAGTAAGCTTTGAACAGATGCGATGGCTCCCTCATCTAAACCTCTAGTTGGTTGACATGCTACTATTATTTGGGGATTACGCTTCAACCATCGGCCTATCAGAAGTTTTTGGATATTACCGCCTGAAAGAAGTCTTGCAGGTTGATTAAGGGATTGAAACCTTACATCGTTTCGTTCACAAATTTCACTCACAAAATCTTTTGATCTTTTCCTATTTAAAAAACCAAACTGATTAGCAATCATGGGATTTCTTGTTTCAGTAAGAATCCCATTTTCTAAGATACTTAGCTCACCTACTACTCCGTCTGAATTTCTATCTTCTGGAATATAAGCAATTCCTAAATTCATGAATTCTTCTGGAGTAAATTTGTTAACATGATTACCAGATACAAAAATATCTCCTGAATCTGGCCATATGTGCCCAGCTAAAAATTCTGCAAAAGTTCGCTGGCCATTTCCAGAAACGCCGGCTATTCCATGGATTTCACCCCCAAACAATTCAAAATTAATATCGGATAACCCCATTGGGCTTCCAATATTGGGGGATACATTTAGTGCTCTTATATTTATCAATTTTTCTTTCTTTCTCCCTTCCTTTTTTATTGGTCGAACAATCTTTTTCCCAACTATCATTTCTGCTAGGATAGTTTTATTAAAATTAGTTTTTTCCATTGAGCCTGTTAGCTCACCATTTCTAAGAACAATGATACGATCACTAATTCGCAAAATCTCATCCAATTTATGTGAGATTATTATGACACCTAAACCAGCTTTAACCATTGATTTGATAATTAAAAATAATTGATCGACTTCTTGAGGAGTTAAACTAGCTGTCGGTTCATCAAGTATTACGAGTTTGCAGTCTCCATACAAAGTCTTAATTATTTCGATCCTCTGTTTTTCTCCGATAGATAAGTCAGAAACGATCGCATGAGGATCAACAGAAAGTCCAAATTCATCTGAAATATTGATAATCTTTTTTTCTATTTTTTTAAAATCTATAGATAAACCCAATAGAGATTGGTTACCTATAGCAATATTTTCAAGGACAGAGAGATTTTCTGCGAGTGTGAAATGCTGGTGCACCATTCCAATACCTAGGTTTATGGATTCCTTGGTATTTCCAAAAGGTATATGAGAGCCTTTAAATTTTATGGATCCAGAGTCGGGCAAATAGTGGCCAAAAATAATATTCATCAACGTTGTTTTACCAGCACCATTTTCTCCCAGAACAGCAAGAATTTCACCCTCGGATACTGAAAAAGTGATATTGACGTTGGCAGACAAATCTCCAAATTTCTTAGAGATGGATTCCACTTCCAACAATGTATGCATAGTAGTAATTTCAAAAAGTTAAGGCTGTCACTAAAGTGACAGCCTTAAAAAAATCAAAACGTTGATTTAGGTTCATTGTCGTTAATCTCTACCACAAAATTACCTGCTATAATATCTTTACCAAGTGCTGCAACCTGCCCTTTAACTGATTCAGGTACTTTGTTCTCAAATTCATAATACGGTGCAAGTGTAGCTCCTCCTTTTGCCATCATTGTCCAATTATGATATTCTTCTGCTGAAAACGTCCCACTTTTCACTCTTTCAATAGCATGATCTATTGCGGACTCCATGTGCCACAATGCCGAGGTTACAACTACTCCAGTACCATCTTCTTCTTTATTCATATCATTAACATTACCAAAAGCAATTATTCCCTTTTCACGGCAAGCATCGACTACACCCGCCCTTTCAGCATACATAACATCAACCCCAGCTTCTACCTGAGCTATGGCAGCCTCTTTAGCCTTCGGTGGATCATACCAAGAACCAATAAAAGTAACCTTAAACTTAATACCATCATTTACTGATAGAGCTCCATTCATAAAAGCATGAAAGAGACGATTAACTTCGCCGATAGGATATCCTCCAACCATTCCAATCTTATTAGCCTTTGTCATGTTACCAGCAATTATTCCCATTAGATAACAAGGCTCATGGATATAGTTATCAAAAACAGAAAAGTTATTGCCATGAGGTTTGAATGGATCGCCCATCAAGAAAGCTATTTCAGGATAGTCATCAGCAACCTTTCGTGCTTCTTTGCTAATTCCAAAAGCT
>CACIIZ010000022.1 GCA_902586855.1 uncultured Alphaproteobacteria bacterium
TTCTTTGAGGAGATCCTGCAAATTTGTTTTTCGTGTGGCTGCAACTGTTGATTTGATACCACCACCAGCTCGAGCCACTTCCTCATAAGATGCTCCCTGAAGGCGCATTTCAAATTCACGAGCTCTATTGCCCCCATATACCAAATGTGTGTGGCAATCAATCAGAGCCGGGGTGATAACATTTGTACCAAAATCCCTGGTGCTAAAATCCTCACAGCACGTCGGTATCTCACTCATTTTTCCAACCCACTTGATTTTACCATCTGCTACTGCAATACCTCCACCCTCAATTAAACCATATGGATTAGCATTAGATGCACTCATTGTTGCAATACGTTGACTCTGCATTATATACGGTTGATCAGTCATAAATCATAAAATAATGGTTGTAAGAGACGATATTAGTCCTTAGACATTAATATGTCTATACATAAAAGTGAGGCTGATATGATTTTTTCGGAACGTGCATGGCTACGTAATGGTTGGAATAAGAAAGTTCGAATCCAATTTGAAAGTGGTTTGATTTCAAGTATCGAAACTGGAGCCATTGCTGAGGAGGGAGACACTCATGTCGATACCCTTCTGCCTGCCTTAGCTAATATGCATAGTCACTCCTTTCAACGCGCCATGGCTGGTATGACTGAATTCAGGACAACCAAGAAGGATAGTTTCTGGACATGGCGAAACCTAATGTATCAATTCCTTGAGGAACTCTCTCCAGAACATCTTGAAGCGATAAGTGCACTGGTATTCATGGAAATGCTAGAATCTGGTTATGCGTCAGTAGGTGAATTTCATTATGTACACCACCAAAAAGGTGGGATTAGATACGACAATCCCTCTGAGCTTACCATTCGGATCATGTCTGCTGCATCAAAAACAGGAATTGGACTCACTCACCTACCAGTCCTTTACACCTATGGTGGAGTAAAAAAAGCAGAGCTAGAAGGGGGACAATTGAGATTTGGGCATTCTCTAGACGAATTTGTGCATCTTGTGGAAGAGTCAATAATTGCTTTAAAAGGTATGTCACCGGATACAATGGTCGGGATCGCTCCCCATTCATTGCGTGCAACGACACCAGAGGAATTAAGGGAACTAACAAGTAAATTTTCCAATAGTCCTATACATATACATATTGCAGAACAACCAAAGGAAGTGATGGAAATCTCAGAATGGCTCGGAGCGAGACCAGTTGAGTGGATTCTGAAAAACAATGAAATTAAAGATAATTGGTGTATGATTCATGCAACACATATGACCCCTGTTGAAACGAATGAACTTGCCAAAACTCAAGCTGTTGTGGGTCTGTGCCCAATGACAGAAGCAAATCTAGGTGATGGACCATTTAATGGCCCAACATATCTGGAGGCCGGAGGAAAATTTGGTTTAGGATCAGATTCAAACATCAAAATCTCACTGACTGAGGAGTTAAGAATACTTGAATATTCTCAAAGGCTCCGAGATTTAAAGCGTAATATTATGGTTGATGAAGTAGGATCCGTTGGAAAAACTCTTTATTTGGGGGCTGCAACTGGTGGATCACAAGCCTTGGCAAGAAAATCTGGCTCTATAGAAATTGGAAAGCTGGGCGATCTCCTAGCAATTAATAGTCGTCATCAGCAACTTTGTACCCTCAAAGAGGAGCAGCTTTTTGATGGCCTGTGTTTTGCTGCTGATGATAATATTGTAACAGATGTGTGGTCCGCTGGCCGCCATAATGTAAAAGAAGGTAGGCATGTGATGAAGCAAAAGATTGTAGAAAATTATGTAAATGCCATGACGGACCTTACCAAAAAATTGGATTTTTAATATTCAGACATATAGACAGAAAGAGAGTTTTTTCTCATGTTAAATCCCAAGAAAAAAGGAATTCCTCCTAAGTTAAGTAAAATGTACACATTGCAATTCCTATACATCAAAGTAACCCAAAACTCGTCAGACCATCAAGGTTAAAACTAAGAACAAATAAAATTAGGTTATGAAATCAAACATTGAAAAAATAAAAAGGGCACCCACCACTCTTCATCTTCAAATATTGAATGAGGTGAAAAAAAATATCTTATCCCGGAAATGGCGTCCAGGATTCCGAATTCCTTTTGAAAAAGATATGGCAAAAGATTACGGATGTTCTCGTATGACAGTAAATAAAGTACTAACACAGTTGACAAATGCTGGTCTTTTAGAGCGCACTCGAAAGGGAGGCACCTTTGTTAAAACGCCACAGTCATTATCGGCAGCTGTGGAAATTACAAATATCAATAAGGAAGTCGAGAATACTGGAAAGGAATACTCCTATCGACTGTTATCGGATAAAATTCGCAGTTCAAAGCCAACGGACGAAAACCTTGTAGGAAAAACCAAAGGGCTAAAAATTCGGGAATTGACCTGTCTTCATTTTGCTAATGCTAGACCTTTTTGTTATGAAGAACGTATAATCAACTTGGCATCAGTTCCTGAAGTTGCCGAAGTCACCTTTGCTGATATAGCACCTGGTTCTTGGTTGATTCAGCAAGTTCCCTGGAACTCAGCAGAACACCAAATAATAGCAAATTCGGCAACACCTAAAATTGCGGAAAGTCTAGAAATCCCGCAGGGAAGTGCATGCTTGGTAATTGAACGTAGGACTCAAAATGATAAAGGCTACGTAACCTGGGCTAAACTATCCTATGCCGGCAAGACCCATCGCATATTTGCTAAGTTTAGCCCCAATGAACCTGCGTGAAATATTGATTGGGTCTGTCTTCTCCTTGGATTTTGGGTACTTAGTGGGGCCAAACATGTCACTTCTAAAAGGACACTCGAACGCCCATTGCAGTTAATAATCGACCACCCTTGTTCCCATAAAAAGTAATGAAATTTAGCTAGGGAGAATTTCTGGGCTTGGCCTCTAAAGATTTTGGAAGATCACTTGAATGTCCACCAGATAAAATTTAGACAAGATTCAAATAAAATCTGGTTACAATTACTATATGAAAAAAGATCAGGATTGTTAAAATATGCTAATGGATGAGGATTGAATAAGAAATTCACCTAGCACTCAAAAAATATTCAGTTTTGGAAGCGCAATAACAAATTTGCATCCCCATTCACGAACATAACTAAGTTGTTTCTCTATTTCCTCCCTTATATTCCATGGAAATATTACGATTATATCAGGTCTTTTTTCTAAAATGACTTCCTCACTTACTATCGGAATTTTACTCCCAGGGCTATACATACCTTGTTTAATCTGATTCCGGTCTGCGATGAAATCAACTGAATCCTCTTTCACTCCACAAAAATTTAATAGTGTATTACCTTTCGCAGCTGCACCATACCCTGCAACTACTTTTCCCTGCCTTTTCTGGTCCCAAAGAAATTTCAGAAAATTATCTTTTATGGTGTGAGCCTCTTTTTGAAACATTTCATATGACGAAGCATGCATCAATCCAGCATCCCTTTCTTTTTGCAAAATATTTTTTACATTTTGGCTAATAGGATGCGGACCCGTTTCCGATCTTTGAGCAAAGTACCTCAAGCTACCACCATGTACAGACAACTCCTCAACGTCAAAGATTGTAAGTCCATTTTTCTTGAAAATTGTATCTAGTGCTATTAGTGAGAGATAGGAGAAATGTTCATGATAAACAGTATCGAATTGCTTTTCTGCAATTAACTTCAGCAAATGTGGGTTTTCGAAAGTGGCTACCCCTCTTGGTTTTAATATATCGGTAAAACCACTCACAAAATCATTTATATTAGGTACATGAGCTAGGACATTATTTGCCACTGCCAAATCCACTCTCTGGCCCCTGGCGGACAATATTTGCGCAAGCTTTTTTCCAAAAAAATCCCTTACTATCTCAATTCCTTTTGCATTCGCTATATTAGCTGCAATTTCAGTAGGTTCTATTCCATAACAGGGAATACCTTTATCACGCACATATTGCAGTAAATAACCATCATTAGCTGCAACCTCAGTAATTAGGCTTTTTTCATTCAAGTCAAATCTAGCAACTATTTCATGGACATACTTTTTTGCATGACCTAAAAAACCTGCTGAGATTGAACTGAAATACGCATAATCTGGCACAAACATTTCCGCAGGGTCAACAAAATCTTCAGTTTGCACCAGCCAACATAAATCACATACCAAAACCCTAAGTGGGTACCATTTTTCAGGCCCATTGATGTTTTTTGAAGGTAGAAAAGCATTTGATGGTGGAGAACTTCCTAGATCCAAAAACTTTATGTTCAAATCGTTATTACAGTGTCTACATTTCATTTCGATTTCAACTTCTTCATGAGGAAAAAATGTCCAAATTTTTATCCTTTTCTGAAACCTTTCTAATTTCTAAAGGCCACGGAATATCCAATTCAGGACTGTCATAGCGGTACCCACCTTCAGCTTTAGAGACGAAGAATTCAGTATGAAAATATAAAATCTCACAATTTGGCTCTAATGTTTGAAAACCATGGGCAAATCCTTTTGGGATATAAACCATATTCATCTCATACGCGTCTAGTATGACAGAGTGCCACTTACCATAGGTAGCAGATCCTAACCGAACATCGAGTATTACATCAAAAATTTTTCCTGCAATGCATCTGACAATCTTATCCTCTTCGTACGGAGAATGCTGTAAATGTAATCCTCTGATCGTTCCCGCTGACTTTGTACAGGAGGAATTAATTTGGACTATTTGTTTATCCCCATTTATAGCCGATAACTCCTTCTGACAATAATGACGGGAAAACCATCCCCGTTCATCTGTCATAGTAGAACTATGTATCTCCGCAGCGCCATCCAAAGGTAGGTTTATTATTTTCATTACTTAGCCCAAATAGAATTATTTTCTTTTCCCTCATGGAGATATCTTCTTATCTGCTCATTAGTTACCACCAAATTGTTCTCAAGATATCTACGGTACCACTCTATTGTATGGTAAACTGTTTGCTTAATATCCCAGATTGGCTTCCAGTTTAATTCTTTACTAGCCTTAGTGCTATCAATCATCAAGCATCCCGCTTCATGTTTTGCTTCAGGATCAACGTCAATCTCCCAATCCACTTTATCCCACTCTTCACCAATCATTTTAATTAAATCTAATACAGTCAAATTAGAGTCTAAAGCTGGTCCAAAATTCCAAGACCCTGATGCATCAAAATTTCTTTGGTAAAGATTCTGTCCAAGCAAAAGATATCCGGACAAAGGTTCTAGCACATGTTGCCATGGTCTCGAGTTGTTGGGATTTCGTATCAATAATCTTTCTTCCTGAGCGGCTGCCATAACAGCATCTTTAATAATTCGGTCTTTTGTCCAATCACCACCACCAACAACATTTCCAGCTCGTGCTGATGCTATAAGCGGTACATCCCTACTAGTATTAGAAAATGATTCTCTGTAACTTTCAGTGACTAGTTCGACACAGACCTTTGATGTGCTGTAAGGGTCATGACCACCTAATTCATCATTTTCACGATACCCATAATTCCACTCATTATTCTTATAAACTTTGTCTGTGGTTACAAGAACAACAGATTTAACACTACTAGTATGCCTAATGGCCTCCAGGAGGTTAGCAGAACCCATTACGTTCGTACTATAAGTATCAAGGGGATTCTCATAACTTACCAAAACTGTAGGTTGAGCGGCTAGGTGGAAAACAAGTTCTGGTTTAAAGTCAAACATTACTTTTTTTATCTGATTATAATCTCTTATATCATGAATGTATGACTTAACTTTTAAATTAGAGAGCTCAAAGTGATTAGGATTTGTAAGTGGGGCCAAGGAGTACCCCGCTACTTCCGCACCCAAAATCTCTAACCATTTGCAAAGCCAGGACCCTTTAAAACCAGTGTGCCCGGTTACCAAAACGCGCCTATTCTTGTAAACTCCACCAAACACATGTTTCTCCAGTCTATCTTCATGATCTACTTGAATTAAAAGCAGCAACCTTTTCTCTAATTTTGAGAATACTGCACAAAACCCCTAGTTTAATCTTCTTCCACCATTAGCAATAAACTTTATGAAGTTTTGAATATATAAATTCAATCAATCCAATTACCAGATCTTGCAACTTAGATGCCATTTAGCATTGCAAATCTGGATTAAAACTTAAGAAACAAACATTGATGCATCTTCCAATATTTTCTTAGGCACGCCAGGCCTCGAAAAACGAAGGCTAAGATTCAATAATGAGGTGTGCTATTTTAGCAATCAAATGGTGCCCGGGGGCGGATTTGAACCACCGACACGAGGATTTTCAGTCCTCTGCTCTACCCCTGAGCTACCCGGGCCACTTGATTCCAATCAACAGAAAGGAATGTATTGTCTTACGCCAACTTTAAAAACTTGTCTATATGGCAAATCTAGGCTTTCATATTTTTTTCAATTTGGGAAAATTGCTCTAACCCTAAAGGCATTCTATCTCGGGATTTCTCTAACTCTAAATTACCTAAAGGGGTCCAACCTGCTATTCTTATTTTGTCAGAATATGAATTTAAACTTTTTCTTAGTATAGACTCAATTTTCTCTCTTTGTTTTCGTAATAGTGGACCTAGTTCTATAACTATTTTTCCTCCTAGCCCCCTAATTCTCAGTTGTCTAGGTATTTCGGCAATAGCTTCCAAATTAGACTTTAAACCGGCCGAAATTGACGTATCCCTCCCAGTATTGACATCAATGGCAACAAGCGCTTCAGTAGGTTCGATGCTAAAGTTTCCACCAGAAGGAAGATTGACGTAAAAGTCTTGCAACATCAATATTTGTTCCCAAATACTAAAACTGTCGAAGCACTGAATTCCCCTCATAGCCTCTTGCTCCTCGAATATTGGCCACTCCTGTTTTGCCTTTTCTAAAGCGTTTGGTGCGTCTTCCACAATAAGAATATCCTTCGGTTCTGTAGAAGAAACTTTCACGCATCTTGACAGCTGTTTTTCTATGTCGGCACGAATTTCATTGTCGCACGAAATTTTACAAATACTCCTAAAAATTATACCATAATTTCTGTTCTTAATCTCCGAATACTTCTCAGCTAGATCTTTTAAGCTTTGTCTCCTCAACTTATTCTGAATATTCCTAGAAAAGTTTATTTTTCTCGTTCCCACTGTAATTACAACGTACGGCCCCCTGAAAGACAGATTAGCGGTCACTTGTAACATATTCTTTTTTGAAGAAAATAATCTGGATTGGAGAAGCACTTTATCCCCAGCTTTTAGATTTTTTACTCCCTTTAAAAATCCAGACTGCTTTTCAGGTAGGCTCACAAAATACGAATTCGAGTTTTTTGAAAGTCTATCTATTTCTCCTACAAAAGTAGCACCAACCAGGAATGGCTTTGAAGTTTCAAAGTCAGCAAAAAAATCCTGCAATTTTCCACCGCTGACCAAAGCGAGAGCATTACCACTTAAAAAAGGCTCAATCAGCGCGATTTTATCTTTCAACTAAATATCCTTACTTAAGCTTTCCGAAGACAAACTGTAACCAACACCCATCAGCATACCAACGGTCTCAGTCAATGGAAGTCCTACGACATTAGTATAGGAACCTGACAAGAATGGGAAAAAATAAGCTGCATTCCCCTGTATCGAGTAGCCTCCAGCCTTACCCTCCCATTCCTTCGATAACAAATAACGCTCCTTCTCAAAATTAGACAACCTTTTCATTCTTAAAGTTGTTCTTACTACTTTTTGGTAATATCTTCCTTTAGCAAACAAACAAATACTGGTTATGACCTTATGCCTGCGCCCTGACATAAGATCCAGAAATTGTCTGGCCTCTGCAAAATTACTTGGCTTAGTTAGTATCCGCCGCCCAACCGCAACAATTGTATCGGCAGAAAGAACTAAATCGTCTTCATTTTTTTCTACATTTCTATTCTTGCACAAGGCGACCCTAGCGACATAATCCACAGGTAACTCATTTTTTAAAATTGCTTCGTCCGTGTCAGTCTTCACAATTTTATCTGGGAATATACCTACCGAATTTAGCAATTCTAATCTAGGTTTACTTGCTGATGCAAAAACTAACAATTACTTATGCCGATAATTTATTCGACCTTTGGTAAGATCATATGGTGTCATCTCAACTTGCACCCGATCTCCTGCTAAAACTCTAATCCGATTCTTCCTCATTTTCCCAGCAGTATGCGCAATTATTTCATGCCCATTCTCAAGCTCAACTCTAAAAGTTGCATTAGGTAAAAGTTCTTTTACAACTCCAGGAAATTCGAGAAGTTCTTCTTTAGCCATATAGTCTCCAATTTTTTATGTTAAATTCTAATCCGTAATAAAAACGATTTGGGTCACACCTCACCTTAATCAGATGTTCTCTTAAATTAATTTGCCAGAAATAACAATCTTCTGTGAGAGTAGAAGATCATGTTGGTTAAAAGTAGGACTATTTAGCAACAATGTGATCAAACCGACCCTTGATATTTCTTAGTATCTGATCACGCGTGGTTCTGTACGCATTCAGTTTCATTGTCCGACTATCACCTATGTCGGTCGGATCCAGAGTTTTCCAATATTCTATATGCAATGAAAAGCACCTCGTATATTCAAGAGCATGACGTTGAGAAGCAGGCGATAATGCTATTATTAAATCAAAACTAGAGATGTCATCTCCCCAAGCTTCCATCTCTGTGAAAGATCTTGACCGGTGTTTCTTGAGCTTGATTTCCAACTCCTCACAGACTTCAACGGCAAATGGATCAATTTCAGCATTTGGATAAACACCTGCAGACTGAATAAAAATAGAATGACCATAGAGTTTTTTACAAATTCCCTCTGCCATGGGCGACCTAACTGAATTAAGATCACAACAAAAAAGAACAGATTGGATCTTTTTCAAAACCATAAATCCTTTCTAATCTTCTAAGTAAAGAGCTGTTATCAAGGTGAAAAGTCTTCGGGAAGTCTGCATGTCCATTTCAACTTTCTGATCAAAACGCTGAATTAATATCCTACCTCCCTCATCATGTATTGCTCGCCTACCCATGTCTATGGTTTCTATCTGACTAGGAGCCAATCGCTTAACTGCATTGTAGTAACTAGAACAAATCTGGGCATAGTCCTTAAGAATATGTCTTAGCGGACTAAGGGATAGAAAAATTTCTCTAATCAAAATATCTTCGTGAGACGAAATCTTTACTATTAAACTGCGATCCTTGATAGCGATGAGTAGTTTATAGGGTCCAATGTCAGGTTTTACATTTTGAGTTGTTAAGGGCTTAAAGAAATTGTCTTCCAGGAGATCGAAGATAGCAACTTTCCTCTCCTGCTGGGCCTCATGACTTGAAACAGGTAAATCAGTGTCATCTAATTCTACACAAATTATCCTGTTTTTAGAATTTTTATCCTTTTTAGTCATAGCCAATTTCTATTACCAACCCAACTGGCAAAGCGTGAACTACCAATACTATTGACTTTGATAGCAACTTGATCATTCATCTTGTAAATCCTTATGTAAATCAAGACATTTTTTAAACCAAAGTTGTTGTGTAAACCCCATATCTCAATGTCACTTGAAAGGATAGTTCTTTTCCTAGAATGAGAGCAATGGCCTGAGTCCAAACATAATCACAAATCAATATCCCCCATCCGCGTATTTATCAAAGACATATTCTTACATGACCACTTCCGTAACCCGGGTTTTGGCTAAATCAGCCCTTGAATTTGTTTGTCAGATGATTTGGAAAACTTGACGCCGCGCTGTTGAATGGTTCCGAAACATCCTTTAAAATGACATCAATACACTCTATTGAAAGGCTTATAGTGCCTCCCCCAGAAAAAATCAGTTCAACTTTGCTTTCTTCATTCTTAGCATGATCGTGTTTTATCGTTAAGAGAGACAAAATGGTATCAACCTCAGATTGCACAATACCCTTTGTTTTAACACGTAAAACAGTATCGAAATTCATTAGAGAATTGATACGTTTTTGAACTTTCCGTCCCTGCTTAGAAAGATCATTATGTTCCCAGCAAAATCGATTCATCAGGATTGAAAATCGTTTTTTTTTCTTTGCCCAAGTCATATTAGAGGTTTTGATAATCGCGTCTTGACTGAGCGCCGCCAGCACAACTAAATCCTCATCTTTCTCTGCTTTTAGGTTGATTTTTTGTTTTTTTGGGTGCAATTCGCTGATCATGATTTGTCTCTATACCACCCTTTCGATTTGTGCCCCACATGTCGCAAGCTTTCTTTCAATATTTTCATACCCTCGATCTAGATGATAAACTCTGCTCACAACCGTTTCACCTTTGGAAGCTAAGCCGGCTAAAATAAGACTAACTGATGCTCTCAAATCTGTTGCCATCACTGGAGCCCCTTTCATGCTATCTACTCCAGTCACTGATGCTATTCCACCTTGAACCTCAATTCTAGCACCCATTCTGATCAGCTCTGGCGCATGCATGAACCGATTTTCAAAAATCTTTTCTTCTAGAGTGGATTTACCTTTAGCTAAACATGTTAAAGCCATCATTTGAGCCTGCAAGTCTGTAGGAAACCCAGGAAAAGGTTCCGTAACTACATTAATTGGTTTCAAAGTATCATTTTTCCGGGTTACAGTAATCTCATTCTCACCAGTCTCTACACTAATCCCTGTTTCAGAAAGCTTGCGAGTGAACGCAGTAAGATAAGTAGGAGGACACCCTTTAACTATAACTTGTCCACCCGCCATTGCCGGAGCGAGCATAAAGGTTCCCATTTCTATCCGATCCCCAAGAACTTCATGTTGAGTTCCTTTGAGGTTATCTACTCCTTCGATCACAATTTCAGAGCTTCCCATTCCTTCAATTTTCCCTCCCATAGAGTTAATACAGTTACATAAATCAATGATTTCAGGCTCCTTAGCGGAATTCTTTAAAACAGTAGTACCTTTTGCTAGTGTAGCCGCCATAATCAAATTCTCAGTGGCCCCCACTGAAATAAAGGGAAATTCAATCGTATTCCCTCGCAATCTGCTGCTTGCTCTAGCCCGGATATATCCATCTTTCAAATCTAAGGTCGCTCCCAACTTTTCCAATCCAAAAAGATGCAGGTCTACTGGCCTTGCACCTATGGCGCAACCACCAGGTAAAGATACCCGTGCCCGACCCTCTCTAGCCAATAAAGGACCCAATACAAGTATTGAAGCCCTCATCTTTCTCACAATATCATAAGCTGCATCATGGCTACTTATCTTTGGCGTGTGTAGATGTAAGCTACCTTTGAAAAGATCTTCTCTAATTATACTCCCTAAAGAAATAAGTAATTGCTTCATGGTATTGATGTCAGACAATCTGGGTACATTGGTCATCTTAATAGGCTCACTTGCCAAAATGGTTAAAGGCATTAACGCTAAGCATGCATTTTTTGCTCCAGATACTGTCACCTGGCCCTGAAGCTCCTTGCCACCATTAATACAAATTTTATCCACCTAAGATCTCCTTAGCATCAGTTGCTAAATGCTTATTTGCATCATTAGGATTGATATCCGATTTCACTTTCTTTTTCCTTTTCAACAAGTTTTCCTTCATTTGAGCTTTCAACCGGATATCTCTATCGCTCTTGTTTTCCTCCTTACTTCTCATATCTTCCTTCATTCTATCCATTCCTTGCACGAATCATCAAAAAAGCCTTTATTTATGGTCAACCAAGATTAACTATACTCCTAGTTCAGGGCTTGCTACCATAGATCGCTTAACATTTTGAACATAAAAGGCTACTTCCTTTTTTTTCAGAATTCATTTATGAAAAACCATTCAAAAGTTTAAATAGAGTTTTTGGTTGCACTTCTATACAATCTATATAGAAGCACTAATATGGAACTTACAATAGCCAAACTGAAAATTGGCTGCCGTAGCTCAGGGGTAGAGCACTCCCTTGGTAAGGGAGAGGCCGAGAGTTCAAATCTCTCCGGCAGCACCACATAATGGTAAAATTAAGTATCTTTTAAATTATGCACCAAGAACACTTTAGGCGTACAGCCAGAAAATTAATTCCTTCGGAGCGAGAAATAGAGCTAGCCAGTGTTGCACTTCGTGGTGTTGCCATTGAAACTCCCCTAGTAGAAATGCCCGAGCTAGCTAAAAAATTTCAACTCAATTCTCTCCATCTAAAATTAGAATCTATGCAACGGACAGGTTCATTTAAATTTAGAGGAGCTTACTGGCGCTGTATGCAATTGAGCCCGGATGAAAGATGTCGGGGAGTTGTCGCCTTTTCTTCAGGAAATTTTGCACAAGCTCTACCAGTAGCCGCCTCTCTGGTCGGAGCCTCTACAAAAATTGTAATGCCAATCGATGCTCCAGAAGTTAAGAAAATGCGAGCAGAAAAATTTGGAGCTGAGGTAATTCTCACAAATCATGGAAATGAAGGCCGAGAGATCATTGCTGCTCAAAAGGCCGTGCAAATTGCTAAGGAAGAAAATCGCGCCTTGTTGCATCCATTTGACGACGTGCATATGATCGCCGGGAATGCCAGTGCAGTCAATGAGATTGTTACAACACTTAATGCCAGAAACATCCCCTTACCTGACCATGTTTTCTGTTGTGCTGGGGGTGGGGGTCTTATATCAGGTATAGCCATTGGTTTTGCGAGACACTCGTCCAAAACTCAGGTTGTACCAGTAGAACCAAAAGGATTCGATAGTACTGGGCAATCCCTAAGTAAGGGGAAAGCGATAACATTAAAGCTTTCGGGTGAGTCCATTTGTGACGCACTAAAGGCCCTTAGACCTGGAGATGCACCTTTCGCCTGTTTATCATCAATAAGTATTGGAGCTCCGACCGTTGTCTTGGATAGCGAGGTAGTTCAAGCCATGGCTTTAGCTTACGAACTGCGAAGAATAATTTTAGAGCCAGCAGGAGCCGCTCCGCTAGCAGCCTTGATTGCAAATGCAGATCATCTGAAAGGCAAAGATGTAGTTGTAATTGCAAGTGGAGCAAATATCCAGCCTGAGGTATTCATGCGCTACATCCAATAACATGGGGAAGGAACGGTATTTAGATTACTAATTTAAATGTAACTAACACCAATTTTCTTTTTGCGGAAATTAAGCAATAAAATTAGGTTGACTGGCAGTTATGCGGTGATGTCAAATATGTAGAGGCACTTCTAAAAGTATTTAAACCAATTTATTTCTCTAAATAAGCAGTTCGATATTTTTTGTTGAGATCGACAGCGTGGGTGAGCGCTTCAGGCTCTACAAGTATGGCAATTTGACTAAGCATACCGTTCAAAGCGTCAATTTCATCTAACCCTGATTCTACTAGAGTATCAAGTGATACTTGGAACACTTTGACTACCAAATTTGATTGTTCTTCCATACTTAGAACGCTAGTTTCTTTTTGATCCATACTCACAACACTCTTCCAATCCGAACAGTAAAAGATGCAAGGATTATGCCAACGAGTAATGCATAATTAAATATATTAAATCTTTCCTTTTTTCTAATTCGGCTTTATTAGTTTTAAGGATAAAAATTGTTTATTGACAAATTGAGGGTATAATGGGATCACTCACGGCTATTTATATTTTTGTTGGTATTATTTGCATAGGCATAATTGGGTTCATTATCGCTTTAGAAAAAATTAGGAAAAGGGACGAGGAAGATATCACATAGCGTGCATAACAGTTAACTTCCCTCCAGTTCCCACCCCACAGTAAAGGGATCCAAGACCTCTCCAATAGATTCTTTTTTCTCAGATCCAGAAATATGAGCCTTTAAACCTTCCTTCGGATGTTCTTCTACCTTCGATACGGCAGCTGCCATACCAGCCACTTTTAAGGCATCACCAAAAACTCTAGTGATTGCTTTCTTCCTTAACTCTGGTTTGAAAATTTTTCCTACCGCCGTCAAAGGCATCTCTTCGATGATTTCTACGTGCTTGGGAACGGCTGCCATTTCACTAATCTTATTTTGGCAATAAGATATTAGCTCATTGCCCGTTATAGTATCTCCTTCATTCAACTGAACATAAGCACATGGAATCTCACCTTTTTCTACATCTGGTTGACCAATAGCGCCAACCATGGCCACAGCTGGATGACTTGAAATGACTTCTTCTATAATACTTGGATCTATATTATGGCCTCCCCTAATGATCAGGTCCTTTGCCCTTCCAGTAATCCACAAATATCCATCTTTATCTAAGCGCCCCAAATCCCCTGTCCGCATTAAAGAACCACCGGCAAACAGACCCTTATTTTTATCTGGATCTGTATATGTTTTGCCCTCCAAAACTCCAGGATTAGTCACACAAATTTCACCCACTTCATCAACTTTACATTGTTTCTTGACCTTACCGTTAGGATGACAATCTAAAATTTTAACCTCTGTATATGGATACCGTATGCCAACCGAACCTATCCTCCTGTCACCCTCTGGAGGATTTACTGAAATCATGCAAGTTGCTTCCGTCATTCCGTAGCCCTCCAAAATCTTTAGCCCGGTCAATTCTTGAAACTCCCTGAACTGAGTCGTGGACAAAGGCGAAGAACCACAAAGTGCAAAGCGTAAACTAGCTATATCAGCGTCAACTTTAACTTGTAAAAGTTGGGTTATGGCCGTGGGGACTGTTACCATAAAAGTAACACCCCAATACTCAACAAGCTTCCAAAAATTTGAGAAAACTCCTTCTCCTCTGTACCCCTGTGGAGTGGGTAAAACCATATGAGCTCCAGACAAAAGACACGTCATGAAAATTGGATACGCTGCATAGACATGAAAAAGTGGTAAGGGACAAATCAAACAATCTCTTTCAGAAAAAAGAAGGGTAGCACTAGACCAACCATTAAAGAGCATACCAGAAGCCCTATGCTGAGCTACTTTGGGCATTCCAGTAGTTCCTCCTGTGTGAAAGTTAGCACAAACTGCATCGTCTTCATGGTCCTCAAAAGCTAATTCTCCGCCATCTTCTTTAGACAAAACTTCCCAAAAGTTTTGTACATTAGCCGAATGCTCTTTGGTTAGTCTTGGACGTAACAGGGAAGCTATCCAAGACTTGGGAGGAGATAGGTATCTTACCAAATCTACTTCAAAAACTGTTTTAACATTAGGAGTACTCTTTAATGCTTCATGCACATTTTGTGCTACTTGTGTTTTCAGCATGGGCGACAACGTGACAACTGCCTTAGCATTTGTTTCTTTCAAGATTGACGCTATCTGTTTTGGTTCCAAAAGAGCGTTGATAGGATTAACAACCCCCGCAATGGCTCCCGCCAAAAATGTGATAGCAGTCTCCGAACAGTTCGGCAATACGAAAGCAATGACATCCTTTTTTCCTATACCCTCTTTCCTAAAGGCGTTCGCTGCCTTTACCACATTTGTATAAAGCTCATTCCACGTGTAAGTTTCGGAACTTGCTCCTGGTTTAGATGTAATTTGGAAAGAAACAGCTGGTCGTGATGGAAAATTATTAGCCACTCGCTTGAGAGCTTTGTAAATCGTTTTCTCTTTCAAGCGGTCGGCAAATGGTGCTTCTTTCTCTAAGTTAATTATATCTTGCACGGTTTCGAACTTCAGCATTCTTATCCTCCAAAATCAGAAAATTTTCGAGATTGTAAACAAAATAAACGGAGAAATAAAGTCACGAAAAAAATTTAAACAAATTATCTACTGATAAATTGCAGTTTAGCCAGCCTGGAATATAGCCCTCCCTGCACCAACAATTGCTGATGCGTACCTCTTGACACGATTTTACCTTCATCCATCACCAAGATTTGGCCAGCCCGTTTTACAGTAGCTAACCTATGCGCTATTACGATCACTGTTCTACTTTTTGCCAGTGCTTCCAAAGCACCTTGTATAGCATTTTCACTCTCAGCATCTAAAGATGCCGTTGCTTCGTCAAGCAATAAAATAGGTGCATTTCTTAAGAAAGCTCTTGCAATAGAAATTCTCTGCTTTTGACCAACTGAAAGCAATACACCTTTTTCTCCAACGAATGTACTATAACCATCCGGTAATTGGTTAACAAAATCGTGAGCCGCAGCTTGCTTTGAAGCGTTTCTCACTTCTGAATCAGTAGCATCCGGACGGCCAAATCTTATATTTTCCATTACTGAGTTGGCAAATATGGATGGTTCTTGTGGTACCATTGCAAATTGCTGTCTTAGGTCAAAAAATCTGACCTTTCTAATTGACTTCCCGTGAACTTCGATAGTACCACCTGAAAACTCATAAAAACGCTGCAGTGCGAGAAAAATCGAAGATTTGCCTGCCCCAGATGGTCCCACTAATGCCAGAGTTTCGCCTTTTTTTAAATTAAAACTCAAATTATCTAGTACTATTTCTGTGGGCCTGGTTGGATAAAAAAAGGTGACATCCTTAAACATAATAGCGTCTTGATTATTTTGGTTCATGATTTCTGGATTTTCTGGCTCCTCTATGAAATCACCAGTAGCTAGGATTTCTGTGATTCTCTCTGCTGCCCCTGCAGCCCTCTGCAGTTCTCCAAAGATCTCTGAAAGAGCCGCCACAGCTCCAGCAACAAATGCCGAATAAATTATGAACTGGACTAAATAACCTGGGGAAATTAACCCTGCTTTAACGTCTCTTGCTCCTATCCACAAAATAATCACAATTCCTACAAAAACCACAAAAATTATCAGTGCCGTCATAAGAGACCTAACCCTTATTCGTTTCTTAGCAACATTAAAAGTTTCCTCAGAAAGATTGGTAAAAGTGGTCTTTGCCTGCCCTATATAATTATATGCTTGAATAGTACTAGCAGCCAGAAGCATCTCGGATGCAACACCAGAGCTGTCAGCAATTTTACTCTGACTTTCCCTACTAAGCCGCCGGAGTTTTCTTCCCATGGCGAGGATTGGAACAACCATTATGGGGACTAAGAGTAATACCAGAAGTGAAAGTTTAACTGAGGTTAGAAACATAAAAAATAAGCCACCCGCTAAAAGAAGAATGTTCCTTAATGCTAAAGAAACAGATGAAGATACGACGGATAGGATAAGCGTGGTATCGGTAGTAATTCGAGAAAGAATCTCACCTGTCAACAATCGTTCAAAAAATCCTGGACTCATTGAAATAACTTTATTGAACAAAGCTACTCTAATATCCGTCACCACTCTTTCCCCTAGCCTTGTAACGAGATAAAATCTTAGCGCTGTACCGATAGCCAGCAAACTAGCCAAACCTATGGCAGCAGTAAAATAATAGTCCATCAGCTGCAAACTACCCAGATAAAATCCATCCACGACTCGCCTGATAGCTATCGGAAAAGTAAGCGATATCCCTGCCGTAATGACCAAAATAAAAGCGGCAAAAGTTAAATTAACTTTATAAGGCCTAAAGAAACTGAATAACCTAGAGAGAGAGCTGATACTACGTCCTTTTTCACGCTCTCCCGCGTGGTCTGAAATAGCTTTTCGCCTAGAAACCTTCAAATCGGTCATGTAATTTCCCACTGATAATAGCAGTAACCAAGGTCTTTTAAGATACTAATCACCAGGGTCTTATCAGTAGGAATTTAATTTAACAAGCGAAGAAATTAGCTCACGTAGCGTGTTTAGAAACTAAAACCAACAATCTAATCACCAGCCTTTGTTAACCCACTTTTATGTGCGAAACCAGCAAGAAATCCGCCTAACATTGGCCCCACCAGGTAAACCCAGATTCCTCCATAGAGATTTGGATCATAAATATTTGTGGAGATTGCTCTGACAGGATTTACAGCGGCTCCAGAAAGACTAATACCAGCCAAGTGGATCATAACTAATACAGAACCGATGACTATACCGGCAAATGCAGAAGACTGTTCGTTTTGTGTTACACTGAGAACAACCGTCACAAGGAAGAAAGTACCAACTATTTCAAATATTAGTGCCGGAAATACTCCAAAACTTCCAACTGTTACAGCTTTATTTACATCACCCGACATAGCCATTAAAAGAACCGAAGCTAGTAAAGCTCCAATGACCTGTGCAATCCAATACTGAATCATTTCGCCACCGCTCATTCTATCGTTTAGAAAGGCTGCCAAACTTACAGCTGGATTTAGGTGTGCACCTGAAATTGGTCCTAAACCATAAATAACCCCTAATACGGTGAACCCAAAAGCAAAAGAAATACCCACAAAGCCTATCTCTTCTCCCATGAAAATGATTGCCGAGCACCCGAAAAACAATAAGCTAAAAGTGCCCAGTATTTCTGCCAAAAAATTCTTCATTATATTTTCCTTTCACTGCCTCAAGATTTTTTTATTTGTTTAGAATTTCCGCATGCCAGAGTATATGTTCTTTTATGAAAGTGGAAACAAAAAAATAACTATGATCGTAATCTTCCTGGTATCTAAATAGATCTTGCTGACCCCTTAAAACAATTTGTTTTTCCAAGGCTTCCGGCCTCAGCTTATCCAAAAAATCATCTTTCGTTCCTTGATCGATCAAAATATTTCCTGGATAGCCTAATCTTTCTAATAATAATGAAGGATCATAATCCTCCCAAAGTTTACTTTCAGTACCGAGGTATGCTTCGAACTGTTTCCTTCCCCAAACCCCTGCCGTTGGGTTCGAAATTGGTGCAAAAGCTGAAACTGCTTTAAAAATTTCAGGGTTTCTAAATGCCATATTTAGAGCACCCATTCCGCCCATAGAATGCCCCATTATGGATTGCTTCTCTTTATCTAGTTGGAAACGAGGAAAAATTAAATCAGGAAGCTCTTCAACGATATAAGACCACATTTGAAAGTTTTTTGTCCATAGTGCATTTTGACTATCAACATAAAAGCCAGCACCTTGACCTAAGTCAAAGTTAGGGTCGTCAGGCACACTTTTCCCTCTTGGAGACGTATCTGGGAAAATGATCGCTATACCTTTTTCTGAGGCCCAACGCTGGATACCTGACTTCACCATGGCATTTTCGTGCGTACAAGTTAACCCAGACAAAAACCAGATCAGCGGAATTCTGGAAGACTTTGATTTTTCTGGTATGTAAATGCCAAAAGTCATGTCACAATGACAACAGTTTGACGCATGGGAAAACACCTTTTGATGACCCCCAAAACATTTGCTTTCTGATACCGTTTTTAGATTTGGCATAGCTTTGTCCTGATCACTTTCTTTGGATTTGAGATTTAATTAGATTGTAAATGAGTTAGGTTGCTGATGGTTAAAATTCAATAACTGAGCGAATACTTTCACCTTTATGCATAAGATCAAATGCATCATTAATCTTTTCTAAGGGCATCTTGTGCGTAATCATAGGATCTATTTCTATTTTTCCATCCATATACCAATCAACTATTTTTGGCACATCAGTTCTCCCTCTTGCCCCACCAAAAGCAGTTCCACGCCAACTTCTACCCGTAACTAATTGGAACGGACGTGTCGAAATTTCCGCTCCAGCTGGAGCTACCCCAATGATAATACTTTCTCCCCACCCTTTGTGTGCACTTTCCAAAGCTGTCCTCATTACATCAACATTTCCGGTAGCATCAAAAGTATAATCAGCTCCACCTTTTGTTAGATTTACTAAAAAGGGTACGATGTCTTCTTTTACTTCTTTTGGATTTACAAAATCAGTCATGCCAAATTTAGTTGCCATTTCCACTTTTGATGGATTCAAATCAACGCCTACTATCTGATCACATCCTGCCAACCTTAGTCCCTGAATTACATTAAGCCCAATGCCTCCTAACCCGAAGACTATTGCTCGACTACCTTCCTCTACTTTTGCTGTATTAATGACGGCTCCAATGCCCGTGGTCACACCACAGCCAATGTAACAAACCTTATCAAACGGTGCATCACTTCTTATCTTTGCCGCCGCAATTTCTGGCATTACCGTAAAATTTGAAAAAGTGGAGGTTCCCATATAATGAAAGATGTTATCCCCATCCAAGGAGTTGAATCTACTTGTTCCATCCGGCATCAGACCCTGGCCTTGCGTTTCTCTTATGGCCTGACACAAATTGGTCTTAGGATGTAGGCAATAATCACATTCTCGACATTCTGGAGTATACAAGGGTATGACATGATCTCCCTCCTTTAAAGAAGTTACTCCTGGCCCGACTTCCCTTACAATACCTGCACCCTCATGTCCAAGTATGGCTGGGAAAATACCTTCTGGGTCGGCGCCAGATAAAGTGAATTCGTCAGTATGACAAACCCCTGTTGCCATTATCTCAACAAGAATTTCTCCTTCTCTTGGACCATCTAGGTTTACATCTGTGATTTCTAGTGGCTTTCCAGCTTGTACCGCCAATGCAGCCCGACTTTTCATAGTTATTCTCCAAAATTACATGACAAGATTTCACTATAATTCTTAAATCATAAACTTAACAAGTCAAGCACTCAAACTGAGCGTGTCGATCCATTTTGATTTGTCCAATTTAGCGCAGTAAATTTGTCATTATTTGCTTGAATGCATGGTAATTTCCAAATTATAGTGAAACCAAGTGATAGAGTGCGAATTATGAATAGATTAGGAGATTAGAATGTTAGACCAAACAACTGGACCAGGCTATGCTTCGCCGGCAGAGGCAGTGAAAGCGCCAAGAGAAAAAATTGTCTACACTGTATGTATTTATACAGGAACGGGAATCGAAAAGCCTGATTATCTTGCGACTATAGATGCCGATGAAGATAGTCCTACCTATGGTCAGGTAATTCATCGTCTATCAATGCCAAACATTGGAGATGAATTACATCACTCAGGCTGGAATGCATGTTCTTCGTGCCACTGTGACTCTACAAAGGAAAGGAAATACCTCATTCTTCCGGGCGTTAGAACATCTAATTTCTATATCATTGATACGAAAACTGATCCAAAGGCTCCTTCCTTGTTTAAAGTAGTTGATGGCGAAGAGGTAAAGAGAAAAACCAACCTATCTGCACCCCATACAGTACACTGTATGGGTAAAGATATTATTGTCTCTATGCTGGGAGATGCGGATGGTGGATCACCAGGGGGTTATCTACATCTGGATCAAAATTTTGAAATAGTCGGACCATGGACTAAACCTCTTAAAGATATGGACATTGAATACAGTTATGATTTTTGGTACCAGCCTAGAAAAAACATGATGGTTTCTACAGAATGGGCAGCTCCAAAAACATTTCAACCAGGATTTGAATTAGATGATGTTGCAAAAGATAAGTATGGAAGAAGAATCCATTTTTGGGATTTGAAGAAAAAAGAAGTCAAGAAAACATTCGACCTTGGTCAGGACGGTCTTATACCCCTTGAAACAAGAATGCTTCATGACCCAAATTCTAGTCATGGGTATGTTGGAGCTACTCTATCTTCAAATATATTTCATTATAATACTGACAGAGCAGATCCTGAAATAAAAAAAGTCATTGATGTGGCAGCTATAGAAGTTGATTTTTTCCCTGTTCCTCTTCCCGGCCTCATAACGGATATCCTGGTTTCAATGGATGATAGGTTTTTGTATTTTGCTAATTGGCTGCATGGTGACGTACGTCAATATGATATTTCCGAACCAAGTAATCCAAAGCTAACTGGTCAGGCATGGATTGGAGGGCTATTGGGTAAAGCTCCTGAGATTAATGGGAAGAAAATCGAGGGTGGACCTCAAATGATCCAACTTTCTCTCGATGGGAAACGCCTTTATGTAACCACTTCTCTTTTTTCGACTTGGGATAATCAGTTTTATCCTGGAATGAAAGATGAAGGAGGAGCAATGATTATCGTGGATTGTGATACTGATAAAGGCGGAATGAAGATTAATGAAAAGTTCCTTGTTGATTTCGGTAAAGAACCTGATGGTCCTTCGAGAGCCCATGAAACCCGATACCCTGGGGGTGATTGCTCTTCTGACATTTGGACTTAGAAAAACCATTAAATAGAGCTGGCCTGAGCCATGAGAAAGCATACGGTGATCCTTAGAAACAGGGCTAACCTAGAGTTTTTGGTTGGTGAGAATGAACCTATCATAGATGTCGTTGAGAAAGCAGGTCATCTTCTCCCTATAGGGTGTCGGTATGGGGGCTGCATCACTTGTGCTGCCAAGTTAATTGCAGGTAAAGTAAAACAACCAAACGGAACAGCCATCAATAAGAGGCAATCTGAGGAAGGATACATATTGTTATGTGTTGCAAGACCTCAAACAAATTGCATAATAGATGTTGGGGTTGAATGTCATGATAAACTTTATCAGAATCCTTTTAAAAGTTCGGAGGCTTACTTAAGTATCTTTAAGAAGTGATCCCGACTTAAACGGGGTAAATTTATTTTATTTCTAGGCTTATCTAAAAATTATTAAGGAGGATCCCAATCAATGCCTGATTCAGAAGGACGTTTCAGTCTAAAAACAAGGAGTGAGACTGGGGGGACACCAAAATTAAATTATTGGGGTTCTGAAACAGAGTACGGAGTTTTACGTAATGTTCTCTTGGGGCCTGTGGAAAATTATAGATGGTTAGAAACCAGTTCTGTTTCGAAAAAATCCCTACGACGAAATCAGAAATATGACTTAAATATAGCAAAGAAGCAATATAGTGAAATGATATCCGCTTACTCTTCTGCTGACGTTGAAGTACATATGCACGTTCCCGATCCTGCGTTACCTTACCAAATCTTTGCTAGAGATAGTTCCATAATGACCCCATACGGAGCAATCATAACTAATATGGCTCAGTGGTGGCGAAAAGGAGAAAATTATAGAGCTATTGAGACTTATAAGAAGTTAGAAATTCCAATATATGATTTTGTCACAGCAGGTTGTTTTGAGGGGGGAGACTTCAATGTTATTGAACCTGGCTGCGTACTTATTGGATGGGAAGGCGAAGAAGGGCGATCACACTTAAATGCTGCTAATCAAATCAAAGGCTGGTTCGAAAGAGAAGGCTGGGAAGTATTTGTCACAGACATCGACCCCTTTTATGTTCACATAGATTTAATGGTGGTAATGTTGGCTGAAAAACTGGCAGCTGTGTGCCTGGATTCGACTGATCCAAAAGTTGTCGAATGGTTGAGAAAAAAAAATATCAGGATTATTTCTGTGCCTTTTCGAGAGACCCTAGAGCTTGGTTGCAATGTTGTAGCTCTCGGCAAGGATAGAGTATTACTACCAAAAGCATCAAAAACTTTAAAATCAAAGCTCAAAGCCGAAGGATTTATTGTCTACGATCCTGAGCTATCCATGATTACTCAAGGTGGCGGCGGGGTCCACTGTATGTGCCAAAGTTTGAGAAGAGACCCTTACTAAATGGGTTGTAGTGGCAAAAATTAAGCTTTTCTGAGAAAATTGTTTAAGAAAATTACTGGGATTAAACCAGACAATATTATTAAGATTGCTGGAATTGATGCTTCGGCCATTAATTCACTATGGGCGTACTGATATGCCTGGGTTGCTAAAGTTTCAAAATTGAATGGCCTCAAAAGCAAGGTCATAGGAAGTTCCTTCATAGTATCAACAAATACTAACAAACCACCTGCCAAAAGATAGGGCATCAGTAAAGGCAGGGTGACATTTCTGGTAGTGCCCACATACGACTTACCCAGGCATCTACTTACAGAGAGTAAATTAGGAGCTATTTTCTGCATTCCAGAAGATACAGCGCCAAAACCTATAGCTTGAAAGCGCACTATATAGGCAAATAGTAATGCTGCATATGTCCCCCCTAAATAAAAATCGTCTGGGAAAATCCCTGCAATGCTATTTAGGTAGCTTATTAGCTGATCTGTATAACCAACAGCTATTACTACGCCTATCGCAAGCATGGTCCCTGGAAAAGCATAACCTGTCGAAGATAAGCCAACCAGCCAGTTTATCCAATTTGACCTACTTTCTTTACTGCTCGATACCAACAAAAATGACAATAAAACGACAAATAGCGCGCAAGTTGCTGAAACAAAAATAGTATTCAAGAAGGGTCGAAAAAAATTCGTAAATGGTTCGTATTGAAAAGCATACAAACTATTAGATATTAGAATGCAAATAGGAATGAAAAATCCTAACAATGGCGGCAGAAAGCAGATGAGCACTGCTGCGGTCGCCGCTTTCCCATATATCCGCTTCGCTAAGGGGGACGATTGCCCACGACTAGTATCATAGTATTTGCTCGCTGCACGGGATTTTATCTCCACTAACAAAAGTGTTATTATGAAGATAAAGGTTACTACAGATAGTTGCGCCGCAGAAGTTATACTATTCATGCCTATCCAAACATTGAAAATTCCCAAGGTCAAAGTCTCTAAGGAAAAATACTCAACTGTACCAAAATCTGAGACTACCTCCATACAGACCAGAGCTAATCCAGCAAAAATTGCCGGTCTAGCAAGGGGGAGGCCAACATTAACAAAGATAGATTTTTTATATAAAATAGCAGTTTCGTAAAGACTAGCCGGTGCGGCTCTAAAAGCAGTCCGAGCCAAAACATAAATATAGGGATATAAAACGAATGACATGACAAATATGGCACCCCATATAGACCTCACTTCTGGAAAATAGTATTGATCAGGTGAAGAGAAATCAAACAAATACCTAATCAGTTTTTGGACGACACCTGCGTACTCCAGTACATCCGTATATGCATATGCTACCAAATAAGCAGGACAGGCTGCTGGGAGTATTAAAATCCAATCCAAGGTTCTACAAAAAGGGAAATAGTAATTAGATATTAACCAGGCTGGTATTATAGCGATCATGAGTGAAAGCAACGCTACTCCTCCCATCAAGGTCACAGTATTCAGTATATATTTTAAGAGCACCGTATCGATCAAATGCTGCCATATACCCTCACTGCTTTTAAGGCTCATCACAAAAAGCGCACAAACTGGAGAAACTAGTAAGATCGCAAATAGAATCGTCGCTGAAACAAGAAACACTACCGGATCAAGTTTTAATAACTTCATATTGCTTTTACCAGCCAACCTTATCAATTATCTTCTGCGCTTCGATGGATAATTGTGCAATCTTCTCTATAGAAATCTTGTCTTCTCTGAAATTTCCCCAACTTCGAAGCTCATTTGAAGGCGGTACTTGTATATTTACTGGGTATTCAAAGTTTATTTCACTGTAAAGCCTTTGTGCTTTGGGACTAGAAAGAAACTCTAAAAGTTTGATAGCATCAGGTTTTCTCTTAGAAAACTTTGCCACCCCACCACCAGAAATATTGACGTGTGCGCCTCTATCCCCAGTATCTTGATTAGGAAAAGTTAATCGCATCGAAGCTGCCCATTCCCTTTGGGCTGGATCTTCTGAATATTTCAATTTTCCAAAATAATAGTTATTGATAATAGCAATATCACATAGTCCTTCATATATTGCTTTGACCTGTGCTCTATCATTTCCTTGAGGCCGTCTAGCTAGATTTGAAACTACTCCCCTAGCCCAAGTTTCCGCCTTTTCCAAACCATGAGCTGCTATGACAGAGGCCACTAAGGCGCGATTATATACGTGACTCCCTGGTCTACTACAAATCTTACCTTTCCACCTAGGGTCAGCCAAATCTTCAATTCTACGAATTTGACCCGCAGAAACTCTTTTGCGTGATGTAGCTATAATGCGAGATCGCTTGGATAAGCCAAACCACGTGTTGTTAGCACTTTTCAAATGTTTAGGAATGGTGGTGTTTAAAACTTTTGACTCTATTTCAGCTAATAAGCCCAAATCTTCATATATATATAGACGTCCTATATCCACCGTTAGGATTACATCTGCGGGACTATTTTTACCCTCGGACCGCAACCTTTGCGCAAGTCCCTTCGTTGAATAAACAACATTAGTTCCGATTCCAGTTTCCTCGGTGAAAGCTTTAAGAAAAGGGTCGATTAGAAAAGGTTGTCTGTGAGAATAAATGTTAATCTCACTGGCTGAAACCAATTGTGTAGTATATAGGCCTGCTAGCAACAAAATAAGAGTACATATTTTTAATCTCATACTATCTAACTCCTGAATCCATATTTCATAGGTGCATTTATCTCGTAATTGATCTTAATTTTGAATAAATCGTGTTTGCTCTACGACTCATAATATAAAATATCTCCATTAATGGAGAAAAATATAATGTAGATAATTTATTAAAATTCCTATCATCTTCTTCCACTCCCAAACGGAGCGATTCTACGTCCTCTGAATGATGGAGAGACCCAAACATATAATCCCATATCGCCAATGCAGCACCAAAGTTCTTATCATGATGAGCAATATCGACAGAATGATGCAATTGATGCTGAGCGGGGGAAATTAAAATATTCTCTAGCCAGCTCCAATATCTGATACCAATATGAGAATGCCTCAAATTAGATCCAGCCGTATTGAACAGAAATAATAGAACGTTAGCACCTAAGACTGTGAATAGATCTACCGAATTACCAAAAAAGAATATAAAAGATGCTATCGAAATACCTTGGGTAAATGTTCCCCGAATGGTGAATACAATTCCTTCTAAGGGGTGCGTCCGATATACCGTTAAGGGCGTTAATACCTCAGCTGAGTGATGAACTTTATGCAAGGCCCAGAGGACTGGCCATTTGTGCATCCAGCGGTGCACCCAATACTTTGAAAAGTCATCTAACAAAAATATGAATGTAGTAAACGAGAACATAATGATGAACTCAGCAACATGCTGAAGAGATTCTGATTGAAGCCAGGTTATCCCATGTAGCCAATAAAAAATTGCGGTGGCAATTACCATCTGGGTTATGAGTACTGGGGAAATCAATATAGAAATACATCTATTTATCAAAAATATGAAAAAATCAGCCCTTGAAGACCTGGAGAGCCAAATCTTTTTATCAAATAGAATCTTGACAGAATTATTGAGAGATTTTCCCCTAAAAAAAATAAGCCAAACAATGGCTATCAAAACTGAAAACAGCAAATAACCAACATAGACCCGCTTACGCGGGTCTATGAAGTGTCCAAAAATATCTGCAACAACATCAAACATAACACGTAAGCTTAATGCTATTTATTCTTTAAATCTAGTCGTTCTCAGAGCTATTACTTCCACCTAACTTTTCAGCTAGATTGCTCATGTCAGATAATTTATCCTTATTTCTAGCTTTGACTTGAAAAGCATCAATCATTAGCTTTTGAACCTTTAGCATGTGGAGTTTATATTCTCCCCAGCCTGATCCTTCATCCTTTAAAAATTCGCCACTTGAATTCATTCCAGTTACTTGAGAGGCATTCATTAATAATGGTCCCATGCCAATTAAGCGATTTAACTTAGTTCCTGTCTCACCAAGATTATATTTCCCAGTCTGCAGAGACATGGCAAATCCCTTAAGTTCCCCCCCAATGTTTTGCATAAGTTCTAAAAGCTTTTTTAGTATCAGAATTTGAAGCTTCTAATTCTTCAAGTTTAGTAACGTCATTATAGACCGAACCTGCATATTTAAATACAGCTTCTGCTATAACTTTTTCCCAATTAGAGCAAATAACACCACCTAAATTAACTAATTTACCTCTTTCAGCATCTGTTAAAGCCTCGCCATTTGCATCAGCTATTAATTGACGTCCATCAATAAAAGCTTTGGTAATTGTTTCTAAATAATTAGTTTTACCACCTTTATCAAAACTTGATGCGTAGTAGGCATGGGCAAATGTCATTTCAGTTAATAGATCAACTAAACCATCACCATTTGCATCTGCTGCTGCTAAATCTTTCATTTTAGCCACATTATAACTTTGTTCTGGGGTCAGCTTTAAGGTATGTGCAGCTGCACCAAAATATCCAAAGGCTTCATCCCATGAATGTTCTTTTCCTGTGTAGTGCTTCCCATCTTTATAAGGTTTATTATTAGGCTTATTATCTGCACCCATTTTTTCATCTAAATAATTATCACAAGCCTGATGATAGAACACAGCACCCATTGTAAATTTAGATATTAACTGAATGTAATCATATCCTGTACTGGGATCGAAACCTTTATTTGTACTTGCTGCCTTATCAATCATAAATTCTAAAGTTTCTCTTCCAGTCATTTGACCTGGCCATCCATTGACAACACCTTTAGAAG
>CACIIZ010000023.1 GCA_902586855.1 uncultured Alphaproteobacteria bacterium
TAAACTTCCTTACTTTTTTGGTAAGACCATCACTTATCCTGCTGGCGGTTTTTTAGCTTGTAATGAGCCTCAATAGTCCCATCGTGGAATGTCCCAAACCATTTGTCCCATGGTACTTCAAGGGTTCCATAGTTCACTTCAAAATAACGATGATGCATCTGATGATGAAAAGTTCCAAGATCAAGGGTTTTTTTGTCTTTTATTAGTAAACTTTCATATCCAGTATGGCTTGATACTGCTTGTAATGCCTGATGCTGCGCGTGAAACAAAATGTGCAGTGGATGGGTTGGTACTATAAAATGGATCAACAAAGAGCTAAAAAATAGTAAGTGTTCCCCAGGATGCATTGAAAGCCCAGACCAAGGCCCCACATTGACGTTTCGATGATGCACTGAATGGAAAAGACGATAAAAAGGGCGGTAATGGAGTAAGCGATGTATCCAGTAGAAATGAAACGAAATCCACAATGGAGTTAGTAAAAACAAAAATACAAAAAATGCTGGATTTCCAATTGGATTCAATAGCGGAGCATAACCATTACCCATAGCCCAGAATATCAATATCTCATAAGCAGTCCAGAAACCTACCCCACTACTTAATGACCAAAACATATTATCTCGTATTTGACCCCCAAATGAGAATTGCTTTCCATGGAACATTAACTTTCTTGTATCATATCTCAATTTGTTTCCCTGAATTTTACGCATGTAAAAAAACCAATGAAGAATGCCAGCTACCAAAATTAATAATAGTATATTGCGCATCCAAATTTCAGCTACCCAATCGAGAGAGATAGTCTTTGTCCTATCAAGGGATGGTTGAAAAAAAGTCCATGAAATAATTGCGATGATTAAAATTACCAAATTTTCAGTGATTGTTAGCCAACGTTTCCATAACCAAAATAACATGACCATAGGTTTTAGTGGCCAGGAAAAAAAAGGGGAAACCTGGATTGGAACTTTTGGAATGTGTCCCCAGCCTGCAATTTTCTTTGGGGCTGCTTTTTCTGAAATATGATTTTTTTTCATTAAAGTATTATTAGTTGCAAAAGTCCGTGATTATTAATCCATTTCAAACTGAGCCTAAACCATGTAAAGTGGTAGTTCCCAGAAAGTTAAATCCACTTTGTATTAAAGATGATACAAAGTAGAACATTATAGGTAAAGGATGCAGTGGGTTGTGTCTAGTTGTTGTACTTCAGATTAACATCTATTTTAGTATACGTGCTTTAAAAATGATTAACTCTTGATAAAATTAGAACTTTGATAGGTATAGACCACTATATGCCTGAACATTTTTTCTTTTCTTAGCAAAGATTTGTGAAGTGTAAGAAGATATATCCTATTTTTCTTATGAAGACTCTCAATAGAAGTCTAAGAGATCAAATTTTATTCTAAGACTTAGTCAAAATGTTTCTGGATAGATATTTATTCTCTTTTACTAGAAAAAATAGTGGAAATATATTGTTCAATAATTAAGATAATCTATCCCCTAGCTACAGTAGCGGATACAGTAATTAAACAGAAATTATGGGGCTCTACTGGTGGAGTCAAACATTTAAATAAAAGCTTTGCACCCCCTTAAAAGATCCGCACACCCTGGCGAGTTAGTTCCTTTTGGACAGTCTCTAAGTTGACGTCCTTAAGCAATGAGTTGGATTTAACTGCCACGGCGGCTGAGACTCCCGCTCCCTGGCCATTAACGCTACAGCAAGACATGTTTCTAGTCGCTGCATGTGCAATTTTATCCCCACCCGTTGCGCGTCCTGTCACAAGCAAGCAATCCACATTTTTTGGGATCATTGATCTGTAGGGTAACTGCATATATCTTCCTGTTGTTGGGAGAATGAGAATTCCATAACCATCAATGAATTCTGGATAAATGCCAATGGAGTCTTCAAATTTTCCTTGGTTGCGAACATCAGACTCAGTCATATTGTATAGAGCGTCTAGTTTTCTCGTATCACGAACACCTAGGCTCATGCCAAAATTCCTAAGCCTGGCATTCTCGCAACCAGGGTAATAGGTTTTTAATGCCTCAATAGCAAGCATTGCCTGACGGCGTCCTTCCATTTCTGCCTTAGTGAGGTCGTTAGGATTTGTACCATCAATTTGGGCTAATTGAATGATATTCATATACGTTAATTCACCTGTTTCGTGCACAGCTCCCCAAGTACCCCCTATAGTTTTCAAATCTGAAGGTAACACTCCATCGTTGATAGCTTGTTGAAAGGGCTTCTTTATAAAGGGTGAGAACATATTATCTTCTTTCCCATCCGTTTTAACTTGCCATTCACCATCGGACCAATCTTTGTATGCTTGCGGATTAGTTTGGATTTCAGACATAAAAGCAGACTTGTCTATTCCTGCTAAATGAAACATGACTGAAGTTGACATAAGTTCTTCTAGGGGCATCTTGCTTGTGAAAGCCCCACTCCTGTGGGCAACATCAGCATCGCCCGTGGCATCGATTATCACTTTTGCTAACACAGCCTCTCTTCCAGCCTTCGACTCCAAAATTACCCCAACAATTTTATTGCCTTCCATTATAGGTGCTGAAAATGATCTATGTAACATAGGATGAATTCCAGCATCTAGAACAAGTTTATCCGCCACCACTTTGAATCCTTCACTATCTAGTTCGTAACTCAAAGATTGACTTTCAGGAACGGCAGCACCCATTTCTTTTGCCACTTCTTCAAATTCGATACCAATCCCACCTGCTTCAATTGTTTTTTCATGCCTGTACCAAGCAAAACCTTCAACTCCAACTACTGTTATATTGCCCCCAAAACATCCAAACCGTTCGATCAGGGTAGTATCCACCCCACACCTCGCTGATGCCAACGCTGCCGATAGCCCGCCAGGGCCTGATCCAACCACCAAGACATCAGTTTCATGGATAACATCTATATGTCTCTCAGGTTCTAAAATCTTTCTTTTTGTCACAAAAATTATCCTATGATTTAGTTGAGTCGGACATTAATGTGCTAGCTGTAGAACCTCTAGTCAACTTAATAATAATGTCATGGAATAACTTTTTATAATAAGCTATTTCATGGAAGGGAAGCATTCTAATTTAGTGCAACAGATTGTGATAAGTTTTTGTTGGGTTTGTATATTCTATTATCACTGAACAACATGGTACTCGCCTTGCCACACTTAGTAATGAATGAAAGAAGGAAGAAATGACTGGTACTACTCACTGGTTTGGTAAGCCGTCAAGGTCTGGGAGACTTTATTTTGCTTATGGTTCTAATATGAATGAGGATCAGATGAGTGCAAGGTGTCCAAAATCAAAAGCCTTGGCGATTGGAAGTCTTTCAAAACACAAATTTTTAATCAATTCTAGGGGAGTTGCGACTGTGGTCCCTAACGAGAACCACGCAGTCTTAGGGATAATTTGGTTGTTGTCTCCTGGAGATGAAGATTCACTTGATTACTATGAAGGCCTCAAAAAGAAGCTTTATTACAAAAAGTCAATAATAGTTCGGGTTTTAAATGATGAATTTCCAGCTTTAATTTACATGGCGAATAACGTAGTTTCTGGTGTCCCAAGACAAGGTTATTTAGAAACGGTAATAGAAGGGGCACAAAGATTTAATGCGAGCCAAGAGTGGGTTCAGGAATTAAGAAGCTGGTCTCCTGATAGTTATTAATTCTAGAAGTTATGACACCCTGAGCCGATAATTTTGAGGTCCTATATGGAAGTAATATCTGAAAATTGTTGAGTCAATTAGACTTTACCATCGAAGGCTCATGCAGCTTAATCCTGCATCTACTTTTTCCATTTCACTCACATCGATTACTATAGTTTTTTGTTCTTTAGACAACAATTCTTCAATCTTACCAAACCCTTTAGGAATTAAAAGATGGTCGTTGATACTTAAACAGTTGGCACCAAGCTCTTCTCCCTTTGGAACTTTAAGTAGGCGGTATTTTTTTTTGAAAAAACCGGTTCGTATAAGTTTTTCGGTAGCGAGAATTGTTTCTTCATTTATTAGGGCGCATTCTGATTTAAAATGAAGAATGCCTTTCGGTGTTTGTGAAATTTCTAAAGTTAAACCAAGAGGCCCCAATATTTCTCCTAAGTTTTTTGCACCTTCTTCGTTTGTTCTCTCGGAGAGTCCTACAATAAAGTGGGAGCCTATTCTTAAAATATCTCCGCCCTCTATTTTCCCGCTCTTAATTTTATATGTTTTGGAAAAGATATCCTTAATATCTCTCTCGAGTACATTACTTTCTCCAAATCTAGATGCGACTCCGGGCCTTAATATGATACATGTGTCATCAAAGACTAAAGCTGGATCTTCTATAAAGAGGCTATCTGGATATTCATTCAAGGACTGTAAGGCATAAATTTTTAACCCAAGATTCTCCAAAACTTCCTTATACCGGTGGTGCTGTACTTTTGCTTTATGGTAATCTGGAGATAATCCTCTCGAACTAATAGCAGTTGAGACTGCTTCTCCAGGGTATCTAATTATAGCTCTTTTAAATTTAGTTGCCACTACTTTCCATTTCTTCCTGAATTGCTAAAGAATAAAACTTCTGTGAATTCAATTCTGTAAAATCATACATTTTATATAGCAGTCAACCAAATTTGCTGTTGCTAACCGCAGTATTAAATGTTTAGGCCTAATTATGAAATTTTCAGAAACAATTTATAGTTCTTTGATTTTACTTGGCCTTCCCCTGATTGGTAGTAGTGTTGCACAATTTTCATTGACCATAATTGATACTGCGATGCTTGGGCATTATAGTCCTATAGCCTTGGCTTCGGCAGTAATTGGGGGATCTTTTTTCTTTTCATTTTTTATAGTAGGTTGTGGATTTTCTTTTGCTGTAGTTCCGTTAGTCGCAGCTTATGAAGCACAGAAGGATCAAAGACAAGTTAGAAGAATAACCCGAATGGGTTTATGGATGTCGTTTATATATACTCTAATGGTTCTGACCTTTTTTTTGAATTCTAAGAAGATACTAATGTTTATCGGTCAAAGTGAAGAAATTTCTTTTTTTGCCCAAGAATACCTTCGAATTATGGGGTTTGGTTTATTGCCAGCTTTGCTGGTAATTACTTTACGAAGCTATCTTACAGGTCTTAAGCATACACAGGTTATTTTTTGGATAACTATTATGGGGATCCCAATAAAAATTTTTCTCAATTGGATTTTCATATTTGGAAATCTTGGTTTTTCGGAAATGGGTATCAAAGGAGCCGCGATTACGACCAGTGCTGTTAATTTATTTATGCTGTTTTTGTTGATTTTGTACATACAGAGTAAATTCAAAAACTATCATATATTCAATGGATTATGGCGATTAGATTATTTATTTCTAATAAAGATTACCAAACTAGGATTACCTATCGGATTAACCTACTTTGCAGAAACAAGTCTCTTTACTGCCACAGCTGTAATGATGGGTTGGTTGGGTACTATTCAATTGGCTGCTCATGGCATAACAATGCAATTGGCAGGTTTAACATTCATGTTTCATGTAGGTATGTCACAAGCTGCAACTAGTATTATAGGCTATGCTTACGGAAAAAATGAAGAGGGTAAAGAATTACTAAAGATTGGTAAGGCTGCAATCATACTTACTGTAGCTTATTCCATCCTGATCATGTTGATTTTTCTCCT
Source organism: uncultured Alphaproteobacteria bacterium (assembly GCA_902586855.1). Taxonomy (GTDB): domain Bacteria; phylum Pseudomonadota; class Alphaproteobacteria; order Rhodobacterales; family Rhodobacteraceae; genus CACIIZ01. The sequence goes on from CACIIZ010000023.1 coordinate 5,642, forward strand.
TTTCCCAAAGAGTTTGTTATCTTTGTTTCTAGACCAATCTCTCTTACTTAATGAATCGATTCTTGCCTTAGCTATAAATCTATTAATGATAGCAGCAGCATTTCATCTGGTTGACGGACTCCAAGCAACAGGGCTAGGCTTATTAAGAGGAATCCAAGATGTGAAAGTACCTTCGATCCTTGCATTAATAAGCTACTGGTTTTTTGGCATTGGCGTAGGGTATCTTTTGGGTTTTGAGTTTAAGCTTGGTAGTGTTGGATTGTGGCTAGGTATGGTTCTTGGGTTAACCGTAGCTGCGGCAAGCCTCATAGGGCGTTTTTGGCGAAAAACGTCAGTTTAGAAATTAATACTAATGTTGACAATCTCGATAATGATTGCTCTTTTTATAGAATTCAATTAATTCGTCTATCTCCATTAAGTAATATCCTTTCTTGCTTGATAGATGCCGGCGTATTTCCGTAGCAAGTTTTGCAGCTGTTTCAAACTTTATTTGATACCCATTTTCATTTAAATTAAAAAGAACTGTATAGGGATTACATTTTCTCCCGATGGAGAATATTTTTTCTGCACCCACAAGATGTGGAATTAAAGGCATGCCATCATTAAATCGGCCTTCTAATTGGAGATTGTACATAAACTGCTGAATTTCCTCCGTTTCTGGGACGGCAAAAGCTGCTCTGCCTGTAATTGGTTTTCCTGGAGGTACTGTAATTCCAGTTATAGTTGAGACCTTTTTACTTGCCTCCTGTAACTTGTTGAAATCAATACCCAGCGCCACCCCAGCATGTACCTCTATAGCCGCGATGCATTCTTCCGTTGCTGCTAACCCAGAAAATTCTCCAAGACCATTAATGCTAGAGTGTATTATTGGGACACCACTTAATACTGCTGAAAGGCAATTTGCTGTGGCCATTGACATAGTATTATGTGGATGTAGTTGTAACGGTTTTGATGTCCATGAAGAAATTAAATCGACAAGATACTGGATTCCATAGGGTGTCATTCTACCTAAACTATCTCCTATAGCGTATTCGTCAAAAAGTGGTTCCAATTCACTAATTACTTGCTTCAAGAATTTTGGAGAGGCTCTTGTTGTATCCATTCCCATGAAAGTGACATGTAAATCAAGATTCTTGGCATGACATATAAGATCCTTGCTAGAATCCAACACCTTGCTTTTTCTCTGACCACCAGTAAATGTGGCATCGTTAACCCCTACAAGGATTACTATGTCCTTTATCCCAATTTTCTGGCAGATCGTAATTTCGTCTTTGGTCTTAACAAAGCCACTTGTTCGTGCTTTTAATTCTAATTCTACGATTTTTTCAGCACTATTAATATCTCCTCTTGTGGGGGTAGGGGAATTACCGATGATTGCCATCCTATGAATGCCAGCTTGGTCCAAAGTTTTAGCTATCTCAACCCGGTCCTGATGTTTGAACCGTAAACCAGCCATTTCCTCACCATCGGCTTCAAGAGTTAAATCATAGATCTCTATTTGGTTAGGAGTGCGCCTTTTTTTGTACTGTCTTGCCTTCTTATTGAATGGGCTATCAAGAGATTTTAAGTCGGTCATTTGTTTATTTGCCCAATATTAAGTATAGAAACATTTTTCTCATCACCAATTTAGTAATCATAGAATTCTAGTGCTTTAGAGAGTAACAAAAGTGGCAATATTTTCTACTGCTTTTTAAAGAAGTAGTCTCGTCATCAGGAATAGGTATAAATTTTGTTGCATTAGCCCTTTATTTCTCTTTGTGTTAATTTCACCAGATTGTGCTCACTTTATCTATGAATGCCTAGTCTATTGGGTCAATCAATTCACCTTTAGAGTTCATGTAGCTCATAGTAGAAACACTAGTTATGCTCGACGAAATCTTTCCTGTAATTAATCTCATACCTTGATAGTCTAGCTCAATTTTAAGAAGGAAAACTTTTTTGCAATGAACTTTGATTTGAAATATTCCGGAGCTTTTCTGATTTAAATATTTTCAAAAAAGCTCCGATCTTGAAATGACTTTCTTTCAAATCATATTGTTCATTAGATATTTTAATTGGAGACTTCTGAATGTCCTATTGGTTGCTGCAGTGTCTATGATTATTTAGAATGAGGCTTATAAAAATATAATTTTAACAGAAGCTTAAGGAATACCTTATTCTATTAACCAGGCATCAAACACCAGCACCCGCTTTTGAATTTCATTTGCTCCTTTACCAACCCGATTTGACACTTAGGCCACAATCGACTGTTAGGGTTGATCCAGTTATTGAACTTGAGCTATCGCTAGCAAGAAAAATAACTGCTTTAGCTATGTCATCAGGATTTACTAGTGCATTCAATGGAGAAGCCTTTTTCCAGCTATTAACTCCTTCTGGCCAATTTTTTTCTATTTCCTCACGATCTATCAAACCTGGACAGACAGCATTTACCCGAATGTTTAGACCTCCATATTCCTGCGCAGCAGCCTTAGAAAGCATTTCCAAGGCTGCTTTAGAAACAGCATAGTCAGCATGATGTTGCCCAGGTCTTTTGGATTCGATTGAGCAAATATTAATAATTGAACTAGCACGTCTTTGTTTGGCAAATTCTTGCATTAAAACCAAAGGTGCCTGAACATTTGTAACCTGGGTCTTATTCCAAATTTCATCTGAAAGTTGAGAAATTGGACAAAGTCTCTGCGAGGATTCCGCAGCACAGTTTACTAAAATATCTATTGGACCAAAGTATCCTTGTGCTTTCTCGATCAGTTTTCGAGTTTCAGAAAGGTTGCTCAAATCAGTTTGGATTGTCTCAGCAAATCCGACCAAAGAGTTTTTTATTTTTTTTGCAGCCTGGTAATTTTCATTATAATGTATGATAACCTGGGCTCCCGCTAAACTAAGGTATCTACATATAACTGAGCCTAAACCTCTACTTCCACCTGTTACAAGAGCGATTTTTCCCGTAAGGTCTAAATTAATTCCTGTCATATCTTTTTTACTTTCTTGATTATAATATCCTCGTATCTATTTAATATGAATCGAGACTTAAGGCTTTACAAGTTCATTGAATAACAAAGAGCATCCAACCATAGAAAAATATTGTGCATTATATTTCCAAAGGTTGATTTATTATTTACGGCTGTTACAAGCCTCCAGTATGAAATTTGATGAAAACAACAGAGCAAATAGTTTTCCCATTCCTAGTACGAGATTGTCTAGACTTATGAATTTAGGCAGTATGACTGCTGGGATAGCTGGTAACGTGCTTATTTCCGCAACAACTCAATTTGCGAAAGGGAAGCGGACTGACATTCAAGATTTGCTTCTGTCCCAAGCCAACTTGCTCAGATTTGTTAAATCTCTCTCCCAAATGAGAGGAGCTGCAATGAAGGTGGGGCAATTATTGTCTTTAGAAGCAGGTGGGTTCATTTCACCTCAAGTTTCGGAAATTTTATCTAGTTTGAGGAATCAAGGTTATGCGATGCCGCCCTCTCAATTAAAGGAAGTTTTAATAGAAAACTGGGGCGACGGTTTTTCTAAAATGTTTGAGCATTTTGATTCTCACCCTATAGCAGCGGCTTCTATTGGCCAGGTACACAAGTGCAGGACTAAGCAAGGTGAAAATTTAGCGATAAAAGTACAATATCCCGGAGTAAGGGATAGCATCGATAGTGATATTAAAAACCTGAAGTTTCTTTTCAAGAATTCGGGTATTATGCCTCCGTTTGTTGACTTGGAGTCTCTGCTTGAAGCAGGTAGAACTCAACTACACAGGGAGACTGATTACCGGTTAGAGGGGCAATTTCTTAAAGAATTTTCCAGTCTTTTATCTAATGATCCGGAATTTGAAGTTCCTCAACTCAATCAAAAGCTCAGCACATCAAATATCTTAGCAATGGAGTTTAAGAATGGAATAACTCTGGATCGAGCTAGCTCTTTGTCGCAAATCAAAAAAAACAAAATAGTTTACTGCTTAATGAAGCTGCTTTTTGTCGAAATATTCGATTTTAAAATCATTCAGACAGATCCAAATTACGCAAATTTTCTTTTTGACTGGGAGCGAAATAAAATAATCCTTTTAGATTTTGGGGCTACGCAGAAAATCGAAGCCGATGTTTCTGAGAAATTTAGAGCTTTACTACAGGCCACTTGGCAGGACCATTGGCCTGATATAGAAAATGCACTATACAATTTGAAAATTCTTCATACTTCCTTTCCATCGCACCTTAAGGAAATTTTCATAGAACTTTTCTTTGAGATTAGCAAACCTATTAGGCGGAAGGAACTATATAATTTTCGCGAAATAAAAATTGTTGAGAAAATTCGGGGATATATGCATGACTTTATTTCTTACCAGAAAACTCTTCGCGTTCCAGATCTAGATGTCTTATTTATCCAGAGAAAGATAGGAGGACTGTACTTCTTGGCAAGACATTTAAATGCAGAGATAGATTTAAATGAGATCTTGAAAGATCACTTGTAAGTTTCTAGACTGTCGGAGTCTTGGTTAAAAGATTTACTAATGGCGCAAATCAGCAAAAATCGTTAGAATTATTTATGTGGGTTTATTTTTTGATACTCATGATCTAATTTATTTAGATAATTGAGGTTAGAAATTGTATGGAGTTTTACGTTGTTTGACTTGACTGATAAAGTAGCTGTAATTACTGGTTCTGGAAGCCATTCAGGAATTGGTTTTACCACGGCAAAGATTTTGGCAAAAGCTGGTGCTAATATTTTTATTACTTCAACGACAGATCGTATTTTAGATCGGATCTATGAATTGAGAGGTCTATTTGGGAAAGACAGGGTGGAAGGTGTGCCAGCTGATCTTACAGATGAGAAACAGGTTCAGAAATTGGTATATGCAACGCAAAGAAGTTTTTCAAAAGTTGATATATTAGTGAACAATGCAGGAATGGTGCAAGTGGGTCATGATCAGCCGTCAAGTAAATTTGAACAATTAACTTTGGAGTCATGGAATTATGGTATTAATATTAACCTGAAAAGTACTTTTTTAGTTACTCGTTATTTTCTTCCCGAAATTAAGAAGCAGCAGATCGGCCGAATTGTCAATATTTCATCGGTTACTGGAACTTTAGTAGGTATTAATGGGAGTACAGTTTATAGTTCTGCAAAAGCTGCTATGTTGGGCCTTACTAGATCTTTGGCGATTGAAGAGGGCAAGCATGGAATAACAGTGAATTGTGTTGGGCCTGGCTGGATAAAGACAGGATCTAGCAGTGATGATGAGGTGCGAGCAGGGAATTTTACTCCTGTCGGAAGATCTGGGACACCGGAAGAGATTGCGCATACAGTATTGTTTTTGGCTTCTGAAGAAGCAAGCTATGTTACAGGGCAGATGATTGTCGTTGACGGTGGGAATACTGTGCAAGAATATAAAGTCCAACTTGAAAACTCTTAAGAAAAATAGAAACTAGAAATTTTAACCTGAAATAATTTAATGAGCAGATTTGTCCTTAACATCATTCTTGGTTCAATTTCTTTTCTGCAACTGGAATTAGCACAAAAATTGTAGTATTTGTTGTTCATGAAGGCTAAACTTACTGAAATACCTAGAGGAATGAATCACGGTTTGCTAGGGTTCCCGTTTTGCGCTAACTTAGATGAGTTGGATGCTAATATAGCTATATTAGGTATTCCCTATGGATTACCGTATTATCCTAACGAACTTGCTAATGACCAGAGTTTAACCCCGACTTTGCTGAGACAAAATGCTCAGGATGGAGCTTGGCATGAGCCAAGAACTATCGAACACTTTGATTGGGACCTTCAAGGAAGTCTTCTACAAAACAAAAATATTAAAGTCTTTGATTGTGGAAATGTTACTTTTGATCTGAGAGACCCTCGACAACATTATATTAGAGCAGAAAAGGTTGTTGAGAAGATCTTTAAGGCCCAAACAAGTCTCATTTCCATAGGAGGTGATCATGGTATTCCAATCCCTATTTTTCGAGGGTTGCCTAAAGACAAAAAGATAACCCTAGTTCAGGTGGATGCTCATCTGGATTGGCGAGATGAAATAAATGGTGAAAAAGAAGGCTATTCAAGTGGCATTCGGCGTGCCTCAGAAATGGAGCACATTGGCGAGATATTTCAAATTGGTCTTAGAGGAGTTGGTAGTGGGCGTCACGAAGAATTTGAGGCAGCAAAACGTTATGGAGCTCATTTAATAAGTGCTTATGAAGTCCACGAGATTGGGATTGATAGTATATTAGAAAGAATCCCAAGTGGTCCAATTTATCTTACATTAGATGCGGATGGTCTCGATCCAACTATCATGCCTGCAGTTAATGCTCCCACTCCTGGGGGGTTAAATTGGATGCAGATTAGAGAGCTTATTCATGGCTTGACTAAAAAGGGTAGAGTTTTAGGGATGGATTTGGTTGAAATTTCTCCGTCTTTTGAGGGGCGAAGAATTACCTTCGTTCATGCTGAGAGAATAATATGTAACTTTATTGGCGCTAGTGTTCGGGCGGGTTATTTTAGTTAAAGACTGGCGATCTTATCACAAGTTATGTTAAATTTAAGGGTGATGTTTTCACTTAGCTAGTTGTGTTTTTATATTTTTAAATATAGCATTTTGGAAAGGTTCATACTAATTCTAAAAAAAGGAGACAATATGATAAAGAAATATCTTTCAACGATAGTAGCCTTAGTATTTACATTTTTTTCTCAAGTAAGTTTGTCTCATGCTTCCAGTGACTTTTTTGTTTACGTTTCCCCCGATCCCATCGGTGTCAATGCTTTTTTGGAAATGGGTAAGACTGGAACAGAGGCTGCTGCAAAGAAATATAATGCCGAAGTTCAAACCTATGAAAGTAGTACAGCCGCAGCCAGACGCGAAAATGTAGAAGCAGCTCTTAATGAAGGTGCATCTCTTATTGTTTTATTAGGATTTGAATTTAATGACATAATCACTGAAGTTGCTCCTACAGCCCCTGAAGTACAATTTCTAATCGTGGATCAATGTATCCCAAACCAGCCTCCCAATGTTCATTGTGCAGTTTTTAGAGAGTATGAAGCGAGTTATTTGGCTGGAGTTGCCGCTGGCATGATGACTGAATCAAACAAAATAGGAGTAGTTGGGGCTTTAGATATACCATTTTTGCATAGATACACAGATCCTTATGCAGAGGGAGCTAAATCCGTAAATCCAAATGTTAATGTAGAAACCCGATGGGTGGGTGGTGATAATCCTTTTGGAGACCCTGTGAGAGCAAAAGAGCAAGCATTGGCTATGTACAGTGCAGGTTCTGATATAATTTTTACAGCAACAGCTGGTGGAGATTTTGGAGTATTTGAGGGGGCTCAAGAAAACGATTTTAAGGTACTTTCCGTTGATGTAAACCGTTGTGTAAATGCTCCCGGACATATCATTGACAACACTCTTAAGGGTGTTGATGCGGCAGTGGTCAATGCAATTGATGCTATCAAAAGTGGTGCTACAGCAAGCTTTACTGCAGTTGGTTTAAAAGAGGGTGGCATGGGGCTAATGGCTCTTAAGCCTGATGAGTTGGCCAATAGTCAATGCCTTATTGCAGGTCAAGAAAATGTTTTGCGCCAAGTGAGAAAGGTGGCTCAGGAGATTATTGCTGGATCTTTAGTTATTGAAGATCCAATGTTTGCAAATTAACTCTGTTAGATAGGCCATGCATGTAAGCCTGCGAGGCATCACGGTCGATTTTGGCAATCTTAGGGCGGTGGACAAAGTTTCGCTTGAAGCTAACGCTGGAGAAATTCATGCTGTGGTTGGCGAGAATGGTGCTGGGAAAAGTACTATAATGTCTGTTCTTTATGGCTCCAATACTGACTTCTCTGGTAAAATCCTTTGTAACGGGAAAAAGGTCAGTTGGAGTTCTCCAAAAGATGCTATCAAGGCGGGAATTGGTATGGTTCATCAGCATTTCATGCTGGTAGGTAATTTGACAGTTTTAGAAAATATAGCATTAGGAAACGAGTCAATAAATCAATTTGGATTCATAAAGTTCAACACCATAAGGGCAAATATACTTGGCATAGTTTCTCGTTACAAAATCCATATTGACCTAGATGAATTGGTGGACAACTTGTCAGTTGCGCAGCGCCAAATTGTAGAAATTATCAAACTTTTATATCGTGAATCAATGGTTCTAATTTTAGATGAACCAACAGCTGTTCTCACTCCCAATGAGAGAGCAATTTTTTTTCAAAGCTTAAAAAATTTCAAAGCAGAAAATAAAACAATTATACTGATCACCCATAAGATTGACGAGGTTATGGATATTGCTGACCACGTTACGGTTCTTCGAAATGGTAAACTAATCAGTAGCTCTCAATTGGAGATAACAAATAAGGAGAAGATTTCGCAAGAAATAGTGGGAGAAGAAATACCTAGGTTAAATATAAAAAGGGGTGCGTATGAGAGTAAAAAGATTCTTGACGTAAAAGATCTTATTATCAAGACGAATTTTACTACAAAACAAGCTATCAATTTCTCTATAAATACAGGCGAAATTATTGGTATAGCGGGGGTATCAGGTAACGGTCAGACAGAATTGGTTGAAACTTTAATAGGAATTCGGAGGGCATCCAATGGGGAAATCAATTTGCTTGACAAAAATGTAATAAATGCAAATACGCAAACCAGACGAATGATGGGTATCTCCTTTGTCCCTCAGGATAGGCAAAGAGATGGTTTGGCATTAGGGGCAAGCGTATGGGAAAATGCCTGTATCACGAAAGTAAACGATAAGAAATTTAGCTGGGGTTCATTTCTTCGGAAGAAAAATATGAAAGCATTTTCGAGAAGCTTAATTCAAGAGTTTAATATTAAAGTAAATGGTCCTGATGCTTTGGTAAGAACAATGTCTGGCGGAAACATGCAAAAACTAGTTGTTGCGAGAGAGCTTTCTTCGCAATGCCCCCTGATTATTGTGGAAAATCCAACGTGGGGTATAGACATTGGTTCAATAGCTTTTATTCACCAAAAAATAATGGATATCAAGTCAGCAGGGGTAGCTATACTTTTAGTTTCAAATGAATTAGATGAAATTACTTCATTATCGGACGGCGCATTTGTAATGTATGAAGGAACACTATCGAAACGAATTTCAAAGGGGAAAAATTTTAGAGAACTCATAGGACGGCATATGCTGTCTGGCTTTAATACTTATTATTCGCCAACGGGATCCAGTCCTAATGAGTAAAATAAATAAAGCCAAAACTGCTGGCATAGTTGTTGAAACCTTAGCAACAGTTCTATCAATTTCTTTAATTATCTTCTTTTTACTTTATTTAGCAGATGCAAACTTCTCCGAAGCAATCAGAGGTTTTATCAAAAGCTCAATTGGGGGTAGAAAAAATGCTTATTTGTTTACTACTTTTTCCAAAATGGCTCTCATTACAGGAATGGCTATAGCTGCTTTAATAGCGTTCAGAGCTGGTCTTTTTAATATAGGAGGAGAAGGACAATTAGTCGTGGGAGGGCTGGTTTCAGCTTTTGTTGGTTTAAGTGTTGCTGATTTTGGATTGCTTGGGATTTTCCTTGCATTGGCAAGCGGAATGGCAGCGGGAGCTGTTTGGGCTCTATTAAGCGGTTTTCTAACTATCTATATGGGGGTTCCACTTTTAGTTGGTTCATTACTTCTAAATTACCCGGCCCGTTACATTTCGTCTTATCTGGTTAGCCATCCTCTGAGAGACGTTAACTCAGGTTTGCCTCAGACATTTTTACTCCCAAAATCGGTTTGGTTACCCTATTTTCAAGGAACAAGATTGGATGTCGGAATTATTCTTATTTTTCTTGTCTATTTATTTATATTAGTGATTTCTCAGAAAACAAAATATGGATATTACTCAAAAAGTATGGGTATTTCCTTTAGTTTTGCAAAAATCTCAGGATTGCAGACAAAAAAAATAGTTTTTCAGACTCTAGCCCTCTCAGGTGCAATTGCAGGATTAGTTGGAAGCATCGCAGTTTTAGGAATTCACCATAGGTTTACTGATGGCATGTTGGTACAACCGCTTTATGCTTGGACCGGAATTATAGCTGCTTTAATGGTTAACTTAAATGTATGGAGTATTCCTCTAGCTGGATTCTTTTTTGCTGCAATTTCTACTGGGGCTGCAGGTATGGAGCGTATTGCTCAAGTTCCAAAGGAAATAGCGACGATCATACAAGCAATTATAATCCTCTTTGTAGTGGGTAAACTGGGCAGTTTAGGTGGTGCTAGCATTCCCAGTGGAGACAGTGACCATGATTGAAAATTTTTTAGATCCAGAGTTTTTTTCCTCAATTGCGAGACTGACCACCCCTATACTTTTAGCTGCCCTTGGAGGTTTAATATGTCACCGGGCAGGAGTCTTCAATATTGCCCTCGAGGGTTTTATTTTGCTAGGAGCTTTTATGGCTGTTTTAGGTTCGTATTTAGGAGATAGTGCCTTTTGGGGAGCTTTATCAGCGATATTGGGAGGAATTTTTCTTGCCATAGTGTTTTCTGAATTCCATTTGAGAAGGAGAGGGGATCCAATAGTTGTTTCAATTGCGATAAATCTTTTAGGACTAGGATTATCTACTTATTTACTAAGATCAATATTTGATGTTAGTGGGGTTTTTAGCCACCCAAACATACATAAATTAGCCACGATTAATTGGCCACTTTTAGATTCATTTTGGCTTCTCGACTTGATTTTTAATGATCAATCTATTCTTTTTTATATTGCAATTCTTAGTACAATTGCTTTCCATTACTTCCTCAAATACCATAAAATTGGTTTATGGATACGCGTGGCGGGAGAAAATCAGGAGGCTTTGAGATCATCGGGGTCTAACCCAGTGCAAGTAAAGTTTTTTGCACTCCTAATTTGTGGTATATTTTGTGGTCTTGCTGGTGCGCAATTGTCGATTTCAAATGTTGGTTTATTTGTTGAAAATATGAGTGCTGGGAGAGGCTGGATCGCTGTAGTGGTGGTTTTGCTATGCGCTGGCAGGCCAATACCTCTTTTTTTCTTGATAATCCTATTTGGTGTAGTAGATAGTTTGTCATTAAGAATCCAGGGTCTTGGTTTGCCCCAACAAATCACTGAAATGATGCCCTATATTGTTAGTATACTAGTTTTGGTGTTCGTATCTTTTCGGCGGTTCAGATTTTCGTCAAAAACCCACCTCTAGATTTAAGGAGTTGTTTAGAGATGTATGATTTATTATTTGTTGGTGGAACCTTAGTAACAGGGAATAAAAACCAAAATATTATTAGGAATGGAATGATAGGTGTTTCGGGCAGTACAATAGAACTGATTGAGCAAGCGCCTGAAAATATTCATTATTTGCCCCAAGCAAAAAAAGTAATTGAGCTAACTAGTGAAATTGTTATGCCAGGAATTATTAATACCCACTGTCATGCCGCTGATAGTTTGTTCAGGGGTTTGGTTGAAAATATGTCCTTAGAGGATTGGTTGCAAGATGTATGGAGAGCTGAAAAAGCTATTCTCACTCCTGAGACAACCTTATTAGGTTCCTATCTAGGCTTGGCTGAAAATCTGCTGGCAGGGGTAACCACTGTTGTTGACATGTTTTGGTATCCTTTTGAAACTGCCCAAGCGTCTATTGACTTGGGTATGAGACTTTGCACAGGCGGTATATTCATCGATTTTCCTGGTGTAGGAGATAGAACTCACAATCAGTATACAAATGAGGCTTCAGATTTTTGTTCCAAATTTCAAAATTCTGAAATCATATTTCCTGCAGTGATGCCCCATTCAACATATACGGTTGGACCTGAGCACTTAAAGGATGCTAAGAAAATTGCAGATGAATACAACGCAATTTTTTCGACGCATGCTGCAGAAACTCGTTTTGAACAAAATGACATTAAGGAAAGATATGGTAGATCAGTTATAAGACACCTCGAGCATTTAAACATCTTGGATGAGAAGACAATCTTAGCTCACTGTGTTCATTTAGATGATTATGAAATTGATTTATTAAAAGAGAGAAAGTCAGTAGTAGCCCACAATCCATTATCTAATCTAAAATTAGGATCTGGTATTGCACCCACTTCGAATCTTCTTGAGCGTAAGATTAATGTCACTATTGGAACTGATGGTGCTATAAGCGGTAACGATTTGGACATGTGGTTATCTATGAGGCTTGCGGCTACCTTGCCAAAAGGTGATCTCATGAAACCGGACATTGTTACGGCAGAAGAAGTCATCGGAATGGTTTCATTAAACGGAGCGGAGGCTGTAGGAAAAGCTAATGAAATCGGTAGTTTAGAAGTAGGAAAGCAAGCTGATTTGATAATTGTATCAACTGAGTCAATACATGCGGTGCCCCTTTTTGATCCTATTACCCATTTGGTATATTCGACTGCAAAATCTGATGTTAAACAAGTCTTTGTTGGAGGACGGCAATGTGTCAGGGACGGCTCAATTGTGAATGTCAACATGGAGGATATTCTTTGTGAGGTTAGGAAGTTAAGGGATCCTATATTAAAATCTTTAGAGTAAATTGAGAAATTCATTGAACATACTGGCTCTTGAAAATGCAATAAAGTTCATCAATAGAGATGGGAAATTTAGGGTGGATCTTGCGATCATTCTTGGTTCTGGTTTAGGTGAATTTATTGATTGGATCGAAAATCCGAAAGTTTTCAAGTGCAGAGATATTCCTGGTTTTGTTGCATCAAGTGCCCCTTCCCATGCTGGCCAGTTAATTCTTGGAGAGTTTAAAGGTGTCAGAGTTTTCTTAATGCAAGGTAGGGTCCACTTATATGAGGGATATTCTCCTGATGAAATTACTTTCCCTATTCATGTCATGAAAAAGCTTGGAGCGAGGAAACTGATTATTACAAATGCTGCTGGAGCATTAAATAGTGAATTTGATCCAGGTGAAATTATGTTAATTGAGGATCATCTTAACTTTACTGGTGAAAATCCTTTAATAGGGAAGAATAACGATTCTTTAGGTCCAAGATTTCCAGATATGTCTAATGCATATGATAGTCATCTATTGATCATGAGTAGAGACATCCTTAACAAAAAAAATATAAGATTCAAAACAGGAATTTATGTTGGGATCAAAGGACCTTCTCTCGAAACTTCTGCAGAACGCCGTTTTTTCAGGCAGGCTGGAGGTGATGCTGTTGGCATGTCTACAGTTTTAGAAACAGTAGCTGCTGTTCATACAGGTTTAAAAGTATTGGGAATCTCCGCCATTACCAATTCGGCGACCGGAGGACCGGAACAAAAACCTGACACTATGGAAGATATTTTGCGGCATGCTAATGTTGCTGGCAAAAAAATATTAGGACTACTCGAGGATCTTATTCTTGAGCTAAATTGAATAGGTTCGGGGTTTATATTAGGATATTAAATCATTATCTTAGGCTTAAATAGGGATTTTTGTGATGAGTAATAAAAAATCCATGTGCTGTAACTTCAACTTGTTTTTATAAAAGCTTGAAGTCTAATGATGGCGTTTGGAATATGGGATGAAAAATACTGAAATTTGGACGGAAGAGCGATGTTTTATCAGGGAGTTATTAAACACTTCGGAATCTCCAAGTGTATCCTTGGCTATTGCCAGAGTTGAACCAGGTGTAACAACTCAGCTTCACGCTCTATCAGGAATTAGGGAAACCTATATAATACGAAAGGGGAACGGCATTGTTGAAGTAGACGGCTCAGAAATTCCAGTTGGAATTAATGATAGGGTTTTCATAGAAAAAAATATTCCGCAAAGAATATCTAATGTTGGAAATGAAGATTTGGAGTTCTATTGTTTATGTACGCCTAGGTTTCGCCCAGAGACCTACATAAATCTAGAATAAATGGTCTAGAGTTATTTTAGGAAGAAATAAGGGATTTAGAATTAGTCAAAAAGCTTTTGTTCCCTATCTTTAGAGAAGGTTTGGTCGTTTTCTATGATTGATCGATAAAAATCGTCTATTGTTTCTTTGCCCACTTCCATTGTTTTTTCAGCTGAATATTGTTTTGTTTCTTGATTCCAAACTAACATTGATTCAGTGGCATAGTAATAAGCAATTCGTAAGAATTCTGCCCTGTCTTTCATTTTTGTAGAAACCAGTCCTAATGGACTGAGAAGGCTGGCCAAGAGTTTAAAGATTCCACTTGGTATATGGAAATATTTTGGAGGTCTATTCAATAATTTGAAAATCATTTCTCCAAATTCCTTTTGTGTCCGTACTGGTCCAGGACCACCAATTGATAATATTTTATTTTTTCTTTCTTCTTTATCAATGCTTTGGACTATAAAAAGTGCTAAATCTTTCTCGGATATAGGTTTAGTGCTAGTTCGGTCCCCATTATCAAATAATATAAATTTTTTCCCATTCTGAACTCTTTTAATTTGTCCTGCTAAGGATTTAAAAAAGGCAGTTGGTCTTACGATTGTATAGTTTAAACCAGAGAGTTGGAGCTTTTTCTCAAAGGCAAGTTTTGCTTTTTGGAAGTTTAGTATCGGTTTTTGGACGCAAATAGCAGAAAGTAGAATGAATCTTTTAACATTAAATGATTTGGCTTCAATCAGAATATTCATACTGAGCTCAAATTCTACGAGCCAAGAATCTTTTATCCCTCCAGTACGACTCGCTACACATGAAATTACAGCACATATATCAGGAAATTTGTTAAATACATTTCGGATTGATGACCTATTTGTTAAATCCCAAATAGGTGTTTCTTCAAGACTCAATCTCATTTTCTGTGTGAATTCTAGGTTTTTGGACCTGAGCGGGCAAATTGGTAGGTAGCCAAGCTCTATAAGAGCCTTAGCAACATGCATTCCTATATAACCGGTAGCTCCTATAAGTAAGACTCTTTTTTTGATGACGGATCCTTCAAGCTAAAATTTCAGACTTAATTAAGTATTAGAAGATGGTTAAAAATTTTGTTATAATTATTAGCTATACTAGTTCATCAAACAATTTTATATACGAAAATGTCAGAAAAAGATGTAGAAGAAAAAAGCAAATGCCAATGGAATTACCATCCAGATTTACCTTTGGAGAATTATTCGCTGTTTAACAAATCTTTTGGTCTTCAGTATTTAATTTTATGGTTTATCAGAAATTGGCTGCATTTAGGTGAAAAGTTATTACTCGTAATAGTAGCCTCAATTGCTTGGTGGCTATTGTATCCACCCTTAGAAGAAACAAGAATATTTTCTTTTTTTTGGATATTTCAAACTTGGTTGGTAAATATGCTTTTAATGATTGCTATAGCAGGCGGGTTACACTGGTATTTTTATAGATTTAAAGGCCAATCAAAAAATCTTAAGTTTGATCGAAGAGATCTTGGAAAAGGGAGATTATGGAATTTTTCTAATCAAGTTCACGATAATATGTTTTGGTCTCTCACAAGTGGGGTAGGTCAAGTAACTATTTTTCAAGTAGTGACCATGTGGCTTTTAGCCAATGGTTATGCCCCTATTAATGTTTTCTTTGAAAACCCAGGTTGGTTTTTTGCTTTTTTTGTCTTTTTGCCAATATGGTCAGCTTTCCATTTTTACTGGATTCACCGATTTTTGCATGTCCCCTTTTTATATAAAAGATATCATTCCTTACACCATCGTAACGTCAATGTAGGGCCTTGGTCTGGATTTTCTATGCACCCAGTTGAGCACTTCTTATATATATCAAGTATGTGTATTCATTGGGTTCTCGCCTCCCATCCGATACATGTTATTTATCATGTGATTTATTTAGGGCCAGGCGCTGCTATGACTCATACTGGTTACGAGAATTTATTAATAAAAGATAAAAGACGTTTGGCATTGGGGACGTTTTACCACCAGCTCCACCATCGTTATTATGAGTGTAATTATGGTAATGAAGAGATGCCATGGGATAGGTGGTTTGGCACATTTCATGATGGATCTGAATCGGCCACGGAGGCAACTCGATCAAGAAAGAAAACAATGCATAATTTGTTGAAATAGAGTAGTTTAATATTATTCTAAATCCAATCTAAAGGCTTAAAACAAGTATGAAAACGGTGGAGTTTAAGACGATATATCTCAAGAAAAGATTTCCTTTGAAAATAAGTAGGGGAACTTTTTCTGGGAGTGAAAATTTATTTGTATATGTTTCAGACAGTAAGAGTTTTGGCTTAGGAGAGATGTGTCCAGGTGCAACGGAAGGTGCTGAATCGGCAGAAGTTGGTCAGAAGCATCTTGAAGATTTCTTAAAGGATGTAGGAGGCCTTTCTAGTTCTATTTGGGATATTTACTTTAAGGCTGTAGATTTTGGAGTAGCACCCTGTGCTATTGCAGCTCTCGATATGGCACTCTGGGATCTGAGAGCAAAGGAAGCAAACATGAGTTTGTTTCGACTCTTTGGCTTAGGTCTTCCAAGTGTAAGCACTTCGGTTACTATTGGGATAATGTCTCCTGAGGAAGTTCATGAGAGAGTAAGGTATCTAAATGAAAAAAAAATGTTGGAGAATCTCAAGATCAAATTGGGATCTCCTGATGGTATTGATCATGATAAGGAAATGTTTTCTGAGCTCTTTGAGTTCCTACAAAGAAATTCTTCTAAATTAAAGGTTAAATTAAGAGTTGATGCTAATGGCGGTTGGTCAGTTGAAGATGCTCACAAAATGTTAATTTGGTTGCACGAAAGGAATGTTGAATATGTGGAGCAACCATTGAGTTGGGGTGAAGAGGAAAACTTGAGATTTCTTTTCAAAGATAGGCCTTTGCCTTTATTTGTGGATGAAAGTTGTCGTAATTCAAAGGATATTCCTAATCTTTCAAATTATGTTGATGGGATAAATCTCAAACTAATGAAATGTGGCGGATTAACTGAAGCTATGAGAATGGTGGGAGTTTCTAGGGCCCACAACCTAAAAACTATGATTGGATGTATGGGAGAAAGCTCAGTCTCTATTTCAGCTGGGGCATCTATAGGTGCCTTATTCGATTACATTGATTTAGATTCTCATTTAAATATAGATCCAAATCCCACGTCAGGTGCACCATTAGTTAATGGTATTGTCACTCCACAAAATATACCAGGTCATGGAGCAAGTTTACAGGATGCTTGATCCAGAGTTGAAATTGGTTATCTATGCTGAGGGTAGCATGGGAACTCTTTTTGCTAAGATGGCAGAGGGAGTAATTCGCTATAGCCCGAATCCCATTATTGGTGTGGTAGATAGCAAACAAGCTGGAAAAACAGTGCGTGAAGTCTGTAAAATTGATAAAGACATTCCGATCCTAAGAGGACTTGAAGAGGGTGTCATTCTTGGAGCTCAAGTTATGGTTTTAGGTACGGCACCACCTGGAGGACTACTTCCACAGGCCTGGTTAAGTGTGATTGAGTATGCAATCTCCCAAGGACTATCTATAGTGAACGGATTGCACAATTCTATTAATGAACTTTACTCTAAGAATTTAAAAGCCAGTCAGTGGATATGGGATATCAGAGTGCCTCTTGGTAAGCCTCCAGGAATAGGAGCCGCTCGAGCTAGCATTCTTCCTAACAAGAGAATTCTTATGATTGGGACTGATATGGCTGTTGGAAAAATGACTGCAGGTTTAGAACTCACAAAAACTCTTTTAGAGCTGAAGGTTGATGCCAAGTTTCTAGCCACAGGTCAAACCGGGATCTGTATTTCAGGTAGTGGTATTCCATTAGATGCTTTTAAAGTTGATTATGCTAGTGGTGCAGTTGAAGAAATGATACTTAAGCACAAAGATAGAGAGGTAGTTGTCATTGAGGGGCAGGGTTCTCTTTTAAACCCTGGTAGCACTGCCACCTTGCCCTTAATGAGGGGTAGTTGCCCTACAGCTATGATCCTATGTCATCGTTTTGGTTTGGAGAAGGTGGAAAGTGTTACAGAGATAAGGATCCCTGCATTGAAGGAGATCATTTGGCTTAATGAGATTGTTGCGTCCTCTTTAGGGTTATTTCCTGCAACTAAAGTCAAAGGTTTAGCATTGGATACCAGAGATTTGAGTGAGGGCACGGCCCAACATGAGATAAATCGATTAGAGACCGAGCTTAATTTACCTGTTACCGACCCAGTTCGTTTTGGCGCTAAAAAACTTGCTGACTCAATTAATATTTAAATTACGGCTTACGTTTGGTTAACTTTAACTGAAATATACTAGACTTGACTAAATAGTAATAGGATGAATATTCTATCATATAGATGGAGATGATAAATATGCCTTTTGCACTAGCTCCTAGGCCTGCTAATGAAAAAAGGAGGGCTCAGGCTGTTGTAAGTACTGGATTAATAGACAACCCTGAACCGGAGCTCTTCCAGATATATTGTGATTTAGCGCGGGACATTTCTGGTTTTGAGAAGGCTAGTTTTAGCTTGTTTGATCGTGAAATCCAATGTGAGATTGCCGACAATGGCTATGATGAGAGTGTGGTGGGTAATAAAAGTATAAGAGATGAATTTAATGTCTGTTCATATGTTCTTTTAAATTCAGAACCGCTTATTATGAAAGATATTAGCAAGGATCCAGTTTGGAGGAATCATCCTAGGGTCTTAGATGGAACTGGATTGTTGGGTTATGCAGGCTTTCCTGTGATAAACAAAGATAATTATGCTTTGGGAACTTTGTGCATGGTCAATAAAGCTCCAAAAGCTTTGGACAGTTATCAGATAGACCTTATAAAGAAAATTACTGGAAATATTTCCATTCTTTTGGATCTGCGCATCGATCAGAAGGAAGCCACCTCTCAAAAACTACTTGAAGCTGTGTCAATGTTCCAGAGATTCAGTCCTGAAATGAATATCTATGATTTAAAAGTTTTTATGTCAGTTAGTTCCAATTTGAACATAGATAGTAAAGATGCTAGTAGGCTATTATCTCTTGGTCTATGTGAAATAAGTGATAGTAGAGTTGAACTTTCTCCAAAAGGGAGAAGTCTCTTAACTAATATGAATCTTAGAACGAAACCTATGAAAAAGATTAAAGTCAGTGGAACCCAGGCGGAGACTTTGTTAGATGAGATGTTTGCTGAGTTGAACTAAGATGTACGCAAAAATTTATAATTATAAATTTACAGGGTTGAGTGAAGCTAAAGTTGCAGCCACGTTTTGTTCCGAAGCCCTAGGAAAAAAAATAATTCAGTACAACATTCGATCATTAAATATTTCCATTGGCCAATGCGGAAGCGTTGCAATTCATCTTAAGTTTGAGACTAGTCAAGATCTTAAGAATTTTGAAGATGAGGCAAAAGGTTTCTTTTTTGATTTGAAGAAGACATTTGTCTTTAAAGAAAATCATTTTTCTGGTGTTTTCATCTATAATTATGACTCAGAACTTACATCTACAGATGTAAGTATCAATTAGTTTTATTGCTGAGGATTGTGTTAATTTTCTGGCAAACCAATGAGAAATACGAGTCTGCGGTGAAGCTCTTTTCACGAAATCTGATAAAACCATGCACCATCGCTTTGGCATGAATATGCTCAACGGTGTTAGAACACTTACGTAGATTCTCCACAAATTTAAGTCCCTCAGAAGCGAGAGGGTCTATCTCGGCTGTGCACATTATTGTTTCGGGCAAACTAGTCAAGTTTTTCTCGGTTAACGGTACAGCTAGAGGGTTTTGAATTTGATAGTTTTCATTCAAGTAGGCACCCCAAAACCAGCGCATAGAATTCTTGTCGAGTATCGGCGCTTGAGAGAAGGTGATGTATGATGGAGAATTGAAGTCAAGAGACAGACACGGATAAAATAGTATTTGCGCTCTTGGAAGAGGTTTTGACTCGATACGTAATTTTAAAGATAAAGCGGCAGCCAAATTACCGCCTGCTGAATCTCCGCAGATTAAGATTCTTTCAGAATCATGTCCTAGCAATGTTTTATCCTTTAGCAACATTAAATACGTTGAAAAACATTGATTAAGTGCAACAGGGAATCTATTCTCTGGAGATAGTGCATAATCTAATGCGATGACGGTTATTTTACATCTTAAGCATAAGTCAACACAAACTTGATCATGAGAGTTTAAATCTCCCATTATCCAACCACCACCATGCATAAAGAGCAAGGTCCTAGGGGGCGTTCTTTGTGAAACTGGTTTATAAATCCTTACAGGAATCACTCCATCTGAAGTGCTAACACTGCAGTCTGAAACATTGATTTCTTTATTTCTTGTTAAATGTAATGTGGCGGTATATTTAGCAAAAAAATCCCTAGCTTCCTGAGCACTATTTTCATATATTCTTCCTGGAAATATTTGCTTTGCTTCTTCGATGTGTGTTAGGATCGAATTGTCAATATTTTTGTAGCGTAGATTTGGCATCACTCCAATTATCTATTAACTTTCAAATTAGAAGAATATGTCTCTTTGAGAAATTCTGGATGGGCTTATGGTAATCCTACCACTTCTTTTAATTTTATTACTTTTGGGTCGTAGGCTTTTCGGCTAAAGACTTCTTTTATCATAGGTTCAAAGAAATTTATAGGCTCAGAGCTATAGTTAGGATCGAAGCAACTTTGATCCCAGCGTTCACAAAAATCTGCACATGATTGGAAATAAATATTATCTTTAAATTTATCACGGGCATTCTTGTCCCAGCCATAATGATGAGCGTAATATACCATCTGAAAAATACCATGGTGCTCTACTACCCATGAAACTTCCTCCCTTACAAAAGGTCTTATGACTTCAGCCGACATACGGTCATGATTTTGTGGGGCAAGGCCATCTCCAATATCATGCAGTAAAGCACCCACAATCCAATCCAAATCAGCTCCATCTCTAAAAGCCTTTGTCCCAGATTGAAGACCATGCTCGAGGCGGGTAATTTTATATCCCTCTAGTGAAACATTTCCTTGTCTTTTTAATTCATCAATAATTCGGTCAGGTGTCATGGAAAGATAAGGCTTTTCCAGCTCTTGCAAGAGAATATAATCTTCCTTATCACCATCCTTCATTTCAACAAATTTTACGGTTTTGTTGGTCATAATCTATCCTTTCATTGTTTTAAGTAGATCCCATTAGTTTCGGATCAAAGGGATATTTTGTTAAGTTTTCGTAACCATTTGTTGTTATTAAAACTTGATCCTCTAGTTTTATGGAAAAGTTTGCCCGGGATAGTGTTCCTGATGGGAATATTAGTGAGAACGATATTTGGGCAGTGTTGCATTCAGAAAATATAAAACGGGGCGGAGAATGGATAGAAACTCGGTTACTCTCATCAGGACCAAGAACTAACCCATGGTTTCAAGAATGCGGCCCCAGACTTACCAGGAACAATGAAATCATTGCCTTTGATACCGATTTAGTCGGTTGCTACGGCATCTGTGTTGATATCAGTAGAACATGGTGGATAGGAAATGAAAACCCTAGATCAGACATGGTTTATGCAATGCAACACGCTCATGAACATATCATGACTAACATGTCCATGCTTAAACCAGGT
>CACIIZ010000024.1 GCA_902586855.1 uncultured Alphaproteobacteria bacterium
TGACATTATAACTGGTGGTGCTGGTGTAGATACTTTTAATGTTGATTCAGGAACAGATACCGTAAATGATCTTGGCGGCGCAGCTGGTGGTGAAAATGATGTTGTCATAATTTCTGCTGGAGCGACTTTGAGTGCCAGCAATATCGTTTCTTTTGTCGCGACAAGTGCAACACAGAATAACTCAACGGACGCCAGTAATGCTGTTTTAACAGCAAAGAGTGGAGGTGGTCGAACCATTAGTGTTGCAAATGCAACAGGGAGCTCAAAGGCTTTCACCCTTGTTGGGAACGATGGCAATGATTTGCTAACAGGTGGTGCTGGGAATGATATAATTAGTGTCACAGCGGCGGGTCATGCTAACGGTGATACTTTAGACGGTGGAGCTGGTAGCGATACTCTTACGTTATCTTCGGGAACTCATACTCTCACTTCAGAGAACAAGCTTGTAAACATTGAAAAGATCACATTAAGCACGTCTGGAAGTGGTACCAATGTTGACCTTACTGGCCAAACAGAAGCTTTTACTATTACGGCTGGAAATTTTACCAACACAATCACCAGTGGAAGTGGGGCTGATACTATAACCGGTGGAAATACTGTTGATACGATTACGGGTGGTGCCGGTGATGATATTATCACGGGTGGTGCGGGCAATGATATTATTACGGTGGTCGCTGGTAAGGATACGGTATTGGATCTTGGTGGTTCTGGTGGTTCGGAGAGTGATGTAGTTATAGTGAATGCCGGAGCGACATTGGATGCGACGGGGATTGCTGGTTTTACGGCGACGAATGTGACGACGAACAAATCGACGGATGCAACGAAGGCGACCCTAACGGCGAAGGGGAATGCTGCGGTTACGATTGATGTTTCCGGGGCGAAGTCTGACTCGAAGGGCTGGACGCTTGAGGGTGGTTCGGGTAGTGGAAACGATATTCTGAAGGGTGGAGCTGCTGCGGATACGATTACGGGCGGAGCTCAGGTTGATACGATTACGGGTAATGGCGGTGTTGATACGATTGTGGGTGGTGCCGGTGATGACATTATCACGGGTGGTACGGGCAATGATATTATTACGGTGGATTCCGGTACGGACAAGGTATTGGATCTTGGCGGAGCTTCTGGTGGAGAGAGTGATGTAGTTATAGTGAATGCCGGAGCGACATTGGATGCGACGGATATTGTAAGTTTTACAGCAACGAGTGCGACGAAGAATAACTCTACAAATGCTAATAATGCTAAATTAACGGCTAAAGACGGTGGTGCACGTACCATTGATGTCTCTTTGGCCACTGGAAGTAGTGTAGCTTTTAAAATTACTGGTGGTGATGGTGCTGATATTTTAACGGGTAGTAGCGGTGCTGACATTATTAGTGGTGGTAATGCTGACGATATTATATATGTTGCAGCAGCGGGTCACGCAAATTCAGATGTAATTGATGGCGGTGGTGGTTCCAACAACGTTCTTAAATTATCTGCTGGGAGTCACGCTCTAACAACCAATGCAAACTTGCAGAATATCAAAACTATTGACGCCCATGCTTCGGGTTCAACGTTAGATTTAACAAATCAATCTGAGAATTTCACTATTAATGGTGCTGGCGCAGTTGATGACCTTACAGGTGGTGCAGGTAATGACATTATTACAGGAAAAGTTGGTAATGATACTCTAAAAGGAGGGGCCGGCACCGATACATTTAATGTGGATTCTGGTACGGATACTATCACTGATCTTGGAGGTGTTGGCGGCGGAGAAAGTGATATTCTTAAAGTCTCGAGTGGAGCGATTGCTGATGCAATTAACATAAAGAATTTCCAAGCAACAAGCGCTACACAAAACTTAGGTATAGCCAAACTTACTGCGGTCAGCACAGGTGGGGGCACCATTGACATGAGTAGTGCTTCTGGAAGTGCCCAATATACGATTATAGGTGGTGCAGGTGCTGACACCCTAAAAGGAGATGCCGGGGCTGATACCTTTAAAATTTTAACTGGTACGCACGGTAACTCTGACACCATAGATGGTAACGGTGGTGATGATACCTTAGATGTCTCTAGTGGCACTCATGTTTTAACGGATAATTCTAAACTTGCTAATGTAGAAAACATTACCTTAAATAATTCTACGATCAACCTTACCAACCAGGTCGAAGGTTTTAAAATAACCGGTGGCTCAGGTACGGATAGTATTACTGGTGGTAGTGGGGCAGATACCATCATTGTATCTGCTGCGGGAGAGGCTAATAGTGACACCATTAATGGTGGTGGTGGTACCAATAAAATTGAAGTCTCAACGGGAGCTCATGTTTTTTCTACGGATGGAAATGTTTCTAATATCAGTGAGATTATAGCACATGCTTCTGGATCAACTATTAATCTGACTGGCCAGGCCGAAGGTTTTACGATTACTGGAAATAATGCGGGTGATATAATTACTGGTGGATCAGGGGCTGATATTATCGCTGGTAAAGGTGGGAATGATACTCTTACTGGTGGTGGCGGTGCTGACTTATTTAAAATTGAAACAGCTACCGATAGTATTGCAGATTTGACGACCGGTGATAATTTTCAGGTTAGTGCTTCTGCAACCTTAAATGCTACTGGAATTACAGGGTTTAATGCAGGTGGGACAACGACTAATCATAGTACTGGAACAGCTAATTTGCATACCCACACAAGTAGTGGCGGTACAATTGATATGTCTGGGGCAGGATCAGGGGTTTACAAGATTTTTGTTGGTGCCGGGACCGATAATGTAAAAGGTTTTACTGGTAATGATACCATAACTATTTCTAATGCAGGAGAAGGTGACGCTGACACTATTGATGGTCATGGTGGTACGGGCGATGTATTAAAGCTTTCAACAGGAACTCATACTTTTTCAAACAATTCAAAGTTAGCAGGTATAGAAACAATCACGACGCATAGTTCCGGATCCACATTAGTTTTAACAAACCAAACCGAAGCATTTACAATTACGGGGGGTGCTGGAAAGGATTATATTACAGGAAGTAATGGTGTTGATACGATTAATGCCGGTAATAATGACGACACTATTACTGGCGGTTTAGGTGATGATGACATTACCGGTGGTAATGGCAATGATACTTTTAATATTGATAGTGGTGAAGATACCGTACGTGAATTAGCTACAGGCGATGTTTTTGTTGTTAGTGCCGGTGCAACTTTGAATGCCGTGGATATTACGACTTTTGTTGCAAATAGTAGCAGTAAAAATCAACATGCGACTGGAACTGCAAAGCTTACTGCCAAAGCTGGTACCACAACTACTATAAAAATGAATAATGCTGGAGCTGGTAAGTTTAATCTTATTGCTGGATCTGGTACTGACACTTTGTGGGGCGGTGGGAGCGATGACATCATTACTATTGCGGCCTCCACACAGGGCGATGCTGATACAATTGATGGCTACGGCGGTACCGATACTCTCCAGCTCTCAGCAGGAACCCATACTTTTACAACCAATGATAATATGCTCAAGAACGTTGAACAGGTTAAAGTAGATACAACCAGTGGTTCAACTGTTGATCTTACAAACCAAACGGAAGGTTTTACTATCACGGTTGCTGGTCAGACAGATTCCATTACTGGAAGTGATGGTAATGATATCATTAATATTCTCACTGCGGGGCATGGAGATAATGATACTTTAATAGGTGGTGCCGGTTCAGATGCAATTAACTTATCAGCTGGTAGCCATACGTTCAGCAATGATGCAAAACTTGCTACGATAGAAACCATCAATGCTAATTCTTCTAGTACAACCTTAGATCTTACGGGTCAACTTGAGGCATTCACTGTTGCGGGCGGTGCTCAGGCAGACAATCTGACTGGCGGCAGTGGTCATGACATTATTACTGGGGGTGGCGGTAATGATACTCTCAAAGGTGGGGCTGGCAATGATACCCTTAAGGTAGATTCTGGATCAGATATTATTACCCTTCTTGGTGGTGCAGGGGCCGGCGGTGAGTCCGATGTTTTAGTTGTGAGCAGTGGAGCAATCGCAACAGCAGAAGATATAAAGAATTTTGTTGCAACAACAGGTACATCCAACGCGGGAGAGGCTATCCTGTCTGCAGTATCAGGCGGCGGTACGATCAACATGGACCAGGCTACAGGGGTTTTTGAGATCAGAAGTGGAGCAGGTACGGATACTCTGGTTGGAGGTTCGGGTAATGATACTTTTAAGGTCTTAGGTGATGGTCAAGCGGACAGTGATACAATCAATGGTGGTGCTGGTACTGGTGACAAACTAGAGCTTTCAACAGGAACTCATACCTTTGCAACTGATGGGAAACTTCTCAATCTAGAAATTATCAATGCACATTCCAGCGGCTCAACCTTGGTTTTAACCAATCAAACTGAAGGATTTACAATCAATGGGGGTGCTGGCGCAGACGATCTGACTGGCGGCGGTGGTGCCGATACCCTGACTGGTGGTGCTAATAATGATACTCTTGTGGGTGGTACAGGTAATGATACTTTTAACGTTGATCAAGGAACTGACACAGTTACTGGGTTAGCTACTGGCGACATTTTAGTTGTTAGTAATGGCGCAACAGCAAATGCCAACACGATTACTAGTTTTGACGCTACTTTTGCCACCAAGAATGATGGGGCAGCCACTTTAACAGTTAAAACTGGCGGAGGTGTCATTGATCTTGAAGATGCTACAGTTGGAACAGGAACTTATACAATAAAAGTTGGAAATGGAACTGATACCGTTACTGGAAGTAAAGGGAATGACATATTCGAGGTAGTATCGGGTGGTCAGGGTGATGCCGATACCATAACGGGCGCATTAGGGACGGATGAATTAAAACTATCAACTGGTAACCATTCTTTTACAACTGACAATAAATTAGTGAGTATTGAAACTTTTACCCTACATGCTTCAGGGTCCACAGTTGTTTTTACTGGGCAGACTGAATCCTTAACTCTTACTGGCGGTGCAGCTGTTGACAATATTACTGGTGGTAATGCTGCCGATATTATCAGTGGTGCAGCAGATAATGATATTTTGCTTGGTGGAGCTGGTGATGATGTTATTTCGGGTGGCGATGGTGCTGATGCCATTACAGGTGGAGCTAATAATGACACTCTTACCGGGGGATTGGGTGCGGACACCTTTAACATCGATGCTGGAATAGACAGTATTACAGATCTCACGAATGGAGATATTATAAAAATTACTTCCGGGGCGACCCTTAACGTTACTGGTATTACTGGATTCACTGCAACCAATGCTTCTACAAATGCTAATTCATCAGCGACATCTGCAAATCTAACCGCAGCGTCGGGTGCCGTAACGATTGACATGTCCGCCTCTACTGGAAAATACAATATTGTTGGAGGTGCAGGTGATAATACTCTTAAAGCTGGTAAGCAGGATAGTATTGTTAAAGGTGATGATGGTGATGATATTATTGTTGGTGATGCTGGAGCAGATATATTAACTGGCGGTGTTGGGAATGACACTTTCACTGGAAATGCTGGCACCGATACCTTTAATGTTGACTCTGGAACGGACATCATAACGGATCTTGGCGGTTCGTCAGGTTCTGAAACTGATATACTTGTTGTTTCTTCTGGTGCAACGGTAAATGCGACTGGCATTAAGGGCTTTACTGCTGATTCTGGAACAAAAAATCTTGGGGGAACAGCTAATCTCACTGCAGATAATAGTAGTCGCACGATTAATATGTCAGGAGCTAATACTGGTGCTTTCAATATTACTGGTGGAACTGGAACAGATACTCTTACAGGGGGGTCTGGCGATGATACGATTAAGGGTAATGGAAACGATGATATTATCAAAGGTGAGGGTGGGGATGATACCCTTCAAGGAGAGGCTGGTGATGATACCCTGACTGGCGGTACCGGTAACGATACTTTTAAAGTAGAGACTGGGTCGGACATCATAGTAGATTTGGGTGGAGCTTCTGGTGGAAACACAGATGTTTTAATTGTTAGTGGTAGTGCTAATGCTACGGCAACAAACATTGTGAGCTTTACAGCCAATGGAAGTACTAAAAATACTTCGTCAGGCACGGTTACTTTAACGGCAAAAGCAAGTACGAATGCAACTATTAATTTATCAGCTTCTGCATCTGGTGCGTATGCGATCAATGGAAATTCTGGCCAGGACATTATAACTGGTGGGTCTGGCAATGATACTCTTAAGGGTGAAGCAGCTAATGATACCATTAAGGGTGAAGCAGGAGATGATATAATAACAGGTGGAACTGGTGATGATATTATTACTGGTGGATCTGGCAATGATACCTTTAATGTTAATAGCGGTATTGATGCTATCACTGATTTATCAGATGGAGACATTCTTAAAATTACTTCTGGATGTACTGCGAATGCTACCGGTATTACATCATTTATCGCAACAAGTGCATCCATTAATAATTCTGATGTAAATAAAGGTAATTTAACTGCTGCTAGCGGTGGAGCAACTATAGACTTAGGTTTGATAGCATCTGGCAGTGGCTTTACTGTTACCGGTGGCGCAGGCGCCGATACCTTAAAGGGAAGTAGCGGGAATGATATTATTCTTGGTGGTAACGATAGCGATACATTACAAGGTAATGGCGGTAATGATAGTCTAACTGGTGGCGCTGGTAGTGATACCCTGACTGGAAATGCTGGAGCTGATACATTTAATGTTGATTCAGGAACGGATACAATTGTTGATTTAACAACCAACGATATTTTAGTTGTCACAGGTAGTGCTACGGCTAATGCTACTGGCATAACTGCATTTGTTGCAACAAATGGCACTAAGAATACTTCGTCAGGAGCTGCCAATCTATCTGGTGCTAACACAAATATCACAATCGATATGACCAATGCTCTTTCGGGTAATTTCTCCATCACAGGCGGAACTGGCGGTGATACCCTAAAAGGTGGTGTCGGAAATGACATCATTATAGGTGGTGTCGGAAATGATGCCATTACTGGAAATGGTGGTGCAGATGATATCAAAGGCGGTGTTGGTGACGACAATTTAACAGGAAATGCCGGTGCAGACACATTTCGGGTAGACTCTGGAACAGACACCATAACAGATTTAAGCGGTTCTGGTGGTACGGCAGACATTCTTATCGTTAGTGCTAACGCAACGGCAAAAGCGACAGGAATAGCAAGTTTTGCAGCAACAACTTCAACACGAAATGATGGAATTGCTGAATTAACAGCAGCATCTGGGGGCACAATTGATATGACCAATTCTGCTGCAGGTGGTTATAAAATAACAGGCAGTTCGGGTAATGACACCCTGACTGGTGGAAGTGGGAATGATACTTTTGTGATTGCTGGTACTGGGCAAGGTAATGGTGATACTGTTGATGGAAAGGGAGGAACTAATACCCTTCAACTTTCGGCGGGAACTCATACCTTAACGACCGATAATAAACTTAATAATGTTGCGACTATTGAAGCCAATTCATCTGGCTCTACTGTTGATTTAACCAATCAGGCTGAAGCTTTTACCATTAATGGCGATGCTGGGGGAGACGTTCTTAAAGGCGGTAGTGGGAACGATATCATAACCGGTAAGGCGGGAGGAGACACCCTTGAAGGCGGTCTAGGAGATGATACATTTAAAGTAGATTCGGGTAGTGATATCATTAATGATCTTGGTGGAGCCGGGGGTGGTCAAAGTGACGTACTTATCGTGGATTCTGGTGCTACGGCAACAGCCTCTAATATTAAGAGCTTTACCGCTGGATCAACAACGAAAAATCTAGGAATGGCAACTCTAAATTCAAAGGCCGGAACTACCACGACTATTAATATGTCCTCTGCTGGTTCTGGTAATGGATTTACTCTTGGAGGTAATTCCGGTGTCGATACATTAACGGGAAGTAATTATGCCGATATCATTACTGGTGCTGGAGGTGATGACATTATTTCTGCCGGTACCGGGAATGATACGATTAGCGGTGGTGCTGATGATGATGCTCTGACTGGTGGTAGCGGTCATGACACTTTTAACATCAGTGCAGGCAATGATACAATTAGTGACCTCGCAACCGGTGACGATTTAGTTGTCACAGGTGGTTCTGTTACAGCAAATAACGTTGCAGCTTTTACAGCTGATGCGGATACGACAAATGCCGGGACGGTAACTATTAATTCCCATACTTCGGGAAGTACCATAAATATGACTCTTTCGGCAGCTGGAGCTTATACGATTAATGGTGGTAACGGGGTAGATAATATTACAGGGGGAAAAGTTGCGGACACCCTGAAAGGTGGTGGTGCGAACGATTCTATTTCTGGTGGAATTGGAGACGACATTATTAATGGTGAAGCAGGAGATGATACCCTTAGCGGTGGAACAGGAGACGATACCTTCATAATCAATACGGGTTCAGACCAGATTTCTGACCTCTCCGGAAATGATGTTATTCAGGTAGGTGGTAGTGGCACCCTTACAGCGAATGGAATCACAAATTTTGTTGCAACATCATCGAGTTCCAATGCTGGAACAGCAAATTTAAATGCTGCAGCTGGTGGTGGTACCATAGATATGACAAACTCAGGTTCAGGAGATTATATTATTTCTGGAGGTGCTCAAACGGATACATTAAAAGGCGGTAGTGGTAATGATACCTTTAAGATTAACCTTACCGGGGAAGGTAATTCTGATACTGTAGATGGAAAGGGTGGAGCTAATACTTTAGAGCTTTCAACCGGCGTTCATACTCTAACCAACGACAGTAAACTAGCTAATATTCAAACAATAAAAGCAAACTCTTCTGGTTCACAGCTAGATTTAACAAACCAGACAGAAAACTTCACAATTGAAGTTGGCGCTGGTACGGATAATATCAAAGGCGGCAGTGGAGTCGATACTATTACGGTTAACAGCGCGGGTCAGGGTAATGCAGATACCCTGGATGGTGGAGCAGGTACATCAGACGTCCTTCAACTATCCGCCGGATCCCATTCTTTTACAACGGATGCTAAACTTCTTAATGTTGAGACTATCAAAGGTCATGCGAGTTCTGCGACAACTATTGATCTTACAGGACAGACTGAAGTTCTTAAGATCGACGGAGGTAGTGCAGGTGATGCTATAACAGGGGGCAACGGAAATGACATCATTACTGGCGGTGCTGGTACTGATATTATTACTGGTGGTATCGGGGATGATTCTCTTACAGGTAATACACAAAATGATACCTTTAATGTTGATGGTGGTACTGACACAATAACAGATCTTACTACTGGTGATATTCTGGTTGTTACTAACGGGGCTAAAGCTCAAGCTACGGGAATAAGTGGTTTTGTTGCCACTTCAGCTACCAAAATTGTTTCAGGAACAGCTGAATTTACCGCTGTAGGAAGTGGTGGTACAATTGATTTGTCTTCCGCTCATGGTGCCAGCAATGGCTATACTCTCATTGGTGGCAATGGAGTTGATGAGTTAACTGGTGATGCCGGAAATGATACCTTTAAAATCAATGCTGCAGCAAAAGGGAATACCGATAAATTCGTTGGTGGAGGTGGAACAGATACTATTGTGCTCTCCTCTGGTGCGCATGCCCTTACAACCGACAATAAAGTGGTAACAATTGAAAAAATTCTTGCTGACAGTGGAGGATCTACCGTTAGCCTAGCGGGGCAGGCCGAAGCTTTTACCATAACTGGTGCCGCAGCAAGCGATAACATTACTGGCGGAAGTGGTAACGATATTATTTCGGGTGAAGGTGGGGCTGACATTATTAATGGTGGTGTTGGAGATGATAATTTAACGGGTGGTGCTGCTAATGACACCTTTACCGTTTCTGCAGGTTCTGACATCATTACGGACTTAACAGATGGCGATGATTTGGTTGTCACCGGTGGTACTGCAACAGCTAATCTGACAGGAAATTTTGTTGCAGATAGTGGAACAAGTAATGCTGCTACAGCCATTCTCAATGCACACAGTAGTGGTAGTACCATTACTATGACCAATGCGGGGTCAGGGCTTTTTGATCTTCGTGGGGGAGCAAGTGCAGATATAATTACAGGGGGGTCCGGAAACGATATCATAACTGGTAATGGTGCTGCTGACGTCCTTGATGGAGGTGCTGGGGCAGATATTATTACTGGGAATGCCGGCAATGATACCTTCAAAATTACCTCTGGTTCAGATGTGGTTGCCGATTTAGGCGGGTCTGGTACAGACAGTGATATCGTAATTGTTGGCTCTGGTGCCACTCTAACAGCTAACAATATAATTGGCTTTACGGCGACTTCTTCTACTCAAAATAACTCTACAAATGCAAATAATGCAGTTTTAAACGCCAAGGATGGTGGAGCACGAACTATCGATATGACCCTTGCGACAGGTTCTTCAAAAGCCTTTAAGATTGTTGGCGGTGACGGTGGTGATACATTAAAAGGCGGTGCAGGAGCGGATATTATTACAGGTGGAGGTGCTGATGATACAATTGTTGGGGGCGGTGCGGCTGATACAATCACTGGTGGTTCGGGAAGTGACATTATTACCGGAGGATCAGGAAATGATATCATTACAGTGGATTCAGGTACGGACACCGTTACTGACCTAGGTGGCGCTGCTGGGAACGAGAGCGATGTCGTGGTAATTGCCTCTGGGGCAACCTTGAATGCTACAGGTATCAAGGGCTTTACGGCAACTTCGGCTACTCAGAATAATTCCACAGATGCGACGAAGGCGGTTTTAACTGCTGCTGATGGTTCTAATGTTACTATTTCTGTTGCCAGTGCTACAGGAAGTTCAAAAGCCTTTAAATTGGTTGGAGGAACTGGTCAGGATAGCCTAACTGGTGGGGCAGGTAATGATATTATTCTGGGAAATAATGCTAATGATACGCTGAAAGGTAACGATGGTGATGATGTTCTAACCGGTGGTGCTGGAGACGATGAGCTTCATGGTGGTAATAATAATGATACCTTCAACATTAGTGCAGGTTCTGATACGATTAAGGATCTAGCAACGGGTGACGTTGTTGTCATCACGGGCGGTTCTGTTGTGGCAGAGAGTGTCTCAGCTTTTAATGCAACCAGTGGCACAAAAAATACTGGTGGTACTTTTGAAATAAAGGCAGCAAGCACAGCTAGTACTATCAATGTTTCAGGAGCTGACAATACTGGAACTCCTGGTTACACACTAACTGGCGGTGCGGGAAATGACACATTAACCGGTGATGGTGGAAATGATACGTTTAAGATTGCTGCAGCAGGTGAAGGAAATTCGGATACTTTTGTTGGCAATGGAGGAAGTACTGATACCATTCAGCTGTCAGCGGGTTCCCATACATTTTCCACTGATGGCAAGATAGCAACTATAGAAATAATTAAGACTGACGCGGCAAGCGGTTCTACGGTTAATCTTGGTGGCCAAACAGAAGGGTTCACTATTCAGGGTGATGCTCAGGTTGATAATATAACAGGTTCAGATGGTGTTGATATTATAACAGGTGCCGGTGGAGCAGATATTATCAATGGCGGTGCTCAAAATGACGCTATAAATGGCGGTGCGGGTGACGACAATCTGACGGGCGGTACGGGGAATGATGTTTTTACTATAGCCTCTGGTGATGATGTGATTACAGACTTGGCGACTGGTGATGCAGTTAAGGTAACGGATGCTTCATCCAAGGCTACGGCAAATAATGTTTCTAACTTTGCTGCCAACTCTGGAACGACGAATGCAGGAACATTTATTTTAAATGCTGCAAGTGGCGCCAGCACTATTGATATGACAAATGCTGGTTCAGGTACTTATGATATTAGAGGAGGTGGCTCAGGGGACACATTAACAGGTAGTGCGCAAGTAGACACTCTTACCGGTAATGGTGGTGACGATACTCTGCAAGGAAAAGGAAGCAATGACACTATGACGGGTAATGCCGGAGCAGACACATTCAAGGTTGATGTTGGATCTGACATCATTACGGATCTTGGCGGAGCCTCAGGCGGAGATAGCGATGTTCTAATTGTGAGCAGTGGCGCCGAGGCAACAGCTACTAATATTGTTTCTTTTACTGCTGGCGGGGGCACAAGTAACTCAAGCGGTACTGTTAATCTCACCACACAAACAGGGGGTGGGACTATCAATATGACGGCAGCTTCCGGAGACTATAAAATCAATGGTCAGGGGGGAGTTGATACCCTAAAAGGTGGAGGTGGAGCTGATATTATATCTGGGGGCGTGAATGCTGATGCGCTTACCGGCAATGGTGGTAATGATGTACTGTCAGGTGGTGCTGATAATGATGAAATGACTGGCGGTGCGGGTGACGACACCTTTAAGGCAGATGGTGGTACTGACACTATCACAGATTTAGGAGGAACATCTGGGGGTGATACCGATGTTCTTATTGTGAGTAGTGGAGCTATTGCGAATGCAACCAACATTGCAAACTTTGTTGCTAGCAGTAGTACAACTAATTCAGGGGCTGCTAATCTGACTACTAAAGTAGCTGGTGGTACAATAGATGTAGGAAACTCAACAACGGGAGCGTACTCATTAACCGGATTGTCAGGAAATGATACCTTAAAAGGTAATGGCAACAATGACATTATTAATGGTGGAGGTGGTGACGACACTATTGATGGCAGAGGAGGTAATGATACGATCGCTGCTGGTGCTGGTGATGACATTATTACGGTTTCTACGGCTGGTCATGGTAACGGTGATACCATTGATGGTGGATCAGGTACTGATACCTTAACTCTATCCAATGGTTCACATACTTTTTCAACGGACGCTAATTTACAAAATATCAATGCAATCACTCTTGCTTCAACAGCAACTGTTGTTGACCTTACGGGTCAAACAGAAGGATTGACTATTACGGGTGGTGCTCAGGGAGATACCATTACCTCGGGTTCTGGAGATGATACAATCGATGGGGCAGCTGGTGCAGATACTATTACAGGAGCTGCTGGAGCGGATACTATCTCTCTCGGAAACTCTGATAGTGCCTCAGATATTATTATTTTCAATGCAACTTCGGGTATGGACATTATTAAACAGTTCACGGCTGGTGCTTCTAATGGTGACATCTTAAAATACATTGGAAATTTAACAGACTCTGAAAGCTCAGCAAATACCTCTACCGGTTCTGACAGTACTGACAATTTATTATCAGCAGACTTCACGTCCAATACTAAGAATAGCAGTGTCGATATTACTCACTTAGTTGTTGGCTTTAAAACAGCTGTGACGGTTAACGGTTTAGCTGGTGGAACAGCTATCGATTTCACAGGCGCTGGGATATCTTCTTCGCAGATTTTGGGAGCAATCGAAACCTCTCTTGAGAATACTAATGACGGGTCCGGTGGAGGAAAAGGACTATTATCAGGAGCATCTGGGGCTCAGGTGACACAGGGTGACATCAATGAAAACAAATTACTACTATTTACAGACGGAGGCTCAGGAGCAGCCCAAGATGTGGCTATGGTTCTATACGATGAAGGCAGCGCATCGGAGGCCAATTTCAATACAGAGCTAGTTTTGGCAAGTGTTCTCAAATCTGTTGATATAGCTAATCTAACTCATGACAATTTCTTTGGGTAGAAATAGTTTTTCTACGATTCAGAGATTCAAACTATCGAAGTTATTGCCTTCTCTAACCAGTTTCTCAATTAGCGATGAAGGTTTCCAAAATATTGGGTCTTCTTTTTCAAATTCCTGCAAATCAACAAGTATTCTATCAAGTCCGTAAGTATCAGCGTATTTCATAGGACCTCCACGATATCTGGGGAACCCATATCCAAATAGTTTGGTAACATCGACGTCAGAGGGTCGAAGGGCAATTCCTTCACGGACGACTTCTGCAGCTTCATTAACCATAGCAGCTATATATCGTTGGATTATTTCCTCTTGTGAAAACTTCCTAGGGGTAATCCCTTTTTTTTGCCGTTCTTGTTCTATAATTTCCAATACTGCTGGATCTTCATTCCCTCGCCTGTTTCCTGTATCATAGCGATAAAAACCTCTTCCTGTTTTTTGCCCAAACCACCCATTTTCACATAATTTATCAGCAATATGAACGTAACGGCTTTGTGGGTTTCTAAAGGGTTCTAAACGTTTTCTTGTTGCCCAACCAATGTCCCCACCTGCCAAATCAAACATTTGATATGGTCCCATTGGATACCCAAATTCGAAGATCGCTTTGTCAATTTCATAAGGTGTGGCGCCATCTTCCATCATGAATGCTGCACAATCACCATAATTGTTTAAAATTCTATTTCCTATAAAACCATCGCAGACACCCGCTCTCACAGGTGTTTTTCTCATTTTTTTAGCCAAAGAAAATCCTGTTGCTACGACATCATCAGAAACTCTGCTCGGAACAACAATTTCTAATAGGCGCATGATATTGGCCGGTGAGAAAAAATGTAAGCCAATGACATCGGAGGGTCTAGAGGTCACGGTAGCAATTTCATTAATATCAAGATAAGATGTATTGGAAGCCAGCACTCCGCCAGGTTTGATAACTTGATCCAAAATCTGAAAGACTTTCTTTTTAATAGGCATTTCCTCGAAAACGGCTTCGATGACCATATCCACCTGTGATAAGGAGTCAAAATCAGTTGAGGTATTGAATTGTGCAAGAATATCATTAACCGCAGATTCAGATAAGCGACCCTTTTCTATGTCTCTCTTGTATACTTTTTCTACGTTGTCATTGCCCTTTTTTATGCTTTCTGCATCTCGTTCGATCATAGTTACTGGGATTCCTGCATTGAGAGCGGCTATGGTTATCCCCGATCCCATCGTTCCGCCCCCGACAACACCTATTTTATTTAAAGGACGGGGGATCGCTTTGGTAACTTCAGGTATTTTAGAACTTTTTCTTTCTGCAAAAAAAGCATGGATGAGGCCTTTACTTTGATTAGTTTTCAGCAACTCTACAAAAGTATTTCTTTCTAATTCCTGACCTTTTTCAAAGGGCATCTTTAAAGTAGCTTCTATACAATTAGCAATTTTTCCAGGAGCAATCTGGCCGCGATGTGACTTTGCAAAGGATGCCCGGATTTTAGACATTTCACGGTTAGTTTCAGGGGTTTCATTTAAATGTTCTGTAATGTCACAAGTTCTTAAAATTTGCTTGTTAGAACTTAAGAGTTTATCAGCAAAGCTAATGGGATCATCATTAATATTTTCAATTAGTTCATCAATTAAACCAATTTCCTTCGCTTTTTTCGCACTTATGGGCATTCCACTGGCAGCAATCTTGAATGCTTCTGGTAGGCCTATAAGACGTGGAAGACGCTGCGTACCACCAGCGCCTGGCAGAAGACCTAAGTGTACCTCAGGAAGACCAAGTTTTGTATGAGGATGTGCAAGGCGATAGTGACATGAAAGAGCAATTTCCAGTCCTCCTCCAAGCGGAGTTCCATGCATGGCGCTTATAACCGGTTTGTTTAATTGTTCAATTTTGTCGCATACCAATGGTAAGACAGGATTCTTTGGAGGTGTTCCAAATTCAGTAATATCTGCCCCAGCGGGAAAGGTATTTCCTTCACCCATAACAATGATAGCTGAAACAGATTCATTTTTTTCTGCATCTTTTAGGGCACTCATGAGATTAAGCCGAACTAAATGACTTAGTGCATTAACTGGTGGATTAAGTATTTTTAAAATTGCTATATTTTGAATAATTTCAAGACTGACAGGACTTCCCATTTTTTTGACTCTATTTTCTAATTGAAGTTGAAACATAGTAACAGGATATGTTAGCACCACAATAAACGTTTTCTGTTAGTAAAAAAAGTTCAACTTGGGAAAGGATTATTAATGCGCGCTGTTCTCTGTACTGAATTCGGACCACCTGAGAAGCTTGCAATCAAAGACATTCCGGTTCCAAAACCTTCTAAAGGCCAAGTGCGAATAAAGGTTGAGGCTTGTGGAGTTAATTTCCCGGATACCTTGATCATTGAAAACAAGTATCAGTATAAACCAGATTTACCGTTTTCTCCGGGAGGAGAAGTAGCCGGAGTAATCGATGAATTAGGTGAAGGCGTAAAAGATTTTTCGATTGGAGAAGTTGTCATGGCCATGACATTATTCGGCGGATTTGCTGAATATATAGTCATAGATGCAAAAGCATTATTGAGACGTCCACCAGAAATGGATGGAGTAACCGCAGCAGGATTTACAATGACTTATGGGACATCGATGTATGCCTTAAGGCAACGAGGGCAGGTTAAGAAAGGGGAAAAGCTACTCGTTTTAGGAGCTGGTGGTGGTGTGGGAATTACAGCGGTAGAAATTGGAAAATTAATGGGTGCTGAAGTAATAGCGGCAGCAAGTAATCAAGAAAAACTTGAAGCTGCACAAAAAGCAGGAGCAGATCATTTAATTAATTATGGGAAAAATGACCTGAGGGATCAGATCAAGGCAATCGTTGGCAAGAATGGTATTGACGTGCTTTATGATCCTGTTGGTGGGGACCTATTTGAGCCATGTGTGCGTTCAATGGCCTGGGGTGGTCGTGCCCTTGTCATAGGATTTGCATCAGGTAATATTCCTAAACTAGCGACAAACTTAACTTTGCTTAAGGGATGCTCTGTTGTCGGCGTATTCTGGGGAAATTTTAGGCTCAAAGAAACGGCGGCTGATAATGAGAATTTTGAAATTCTCTTTAATTGGTATAAGGAAAAAAAAATATCACCCTTGGTTTCCCAACAGTTTTCTTTGGAAGATGCTACTGAAGCTTTAATGACTCTCGCAAATCGTAAGGCTATAGGTAAGGTGATTTTAAAACCTTAAAAAACTAAATACGTTAAATTAAAGAGCTTCAAACAAACCGGCTGCACCCATGCCTCCACCAATACACATGGTTACGACACAATACTTTCCTTTTCTGTTTTTGGTTTCAATTAGAGCATGGCCAGCCATTCTAGCTCCTGACATACCATAAGGGTGCCCAATGGCAATCGCTCCACCGTTAACATTGCATAGATCGGGATTGATCCTAAGTTTGTCACGACAATGGACGGCTTGTGAAGCAAAAGCTTCATTAAGTTCCCAGACAGAAATATCATCTATTTTCAAGTTAAATTGTTTGAGTAATTTTGGTACAGCAAATACTGGTCCAATCCCCATTTCATCTGGATCACAGCCTGCGACGGATATTCCATGGAAAATACCCAAAGGGCTAACGTCGTTTTTCTCAGCCGTTTTTGCATCCATAAGTACTGAAGCTGAAGCTCCGTCAGAGAGTTGTGAAGCATTTCCAGCTGTTATAAAAGAGCCAGTTTTTATATCTTGGCCGTTCTTAAAGACTGGCTCCAGCTTTTGTAAGCTTTTAAAGTTAGTTCCATCCCTTAATCCTTCATCATATTTTAGGGTTACTTCGACATCAGAAATTTCTTTTGTCTCCTTATCTGTGACTTTTTTAATGGTTGGTAATGGAGCTAATTCTTTATCAAAAGCACCTTTTTTTATACCTAGTGCTGTGCGGGCGTGACTGATCACCGCAAATTCATCTTGGACTTCTCTAGAGATTCCATATCGTTCTGCGACAATTTCGGCTGTTTCTATCATTGCCATGTAGATCGAGGGGCAGTGCTTCACAAGCCATGGATCAGTGGTTCTATGCTGGTTTGCATGTTCATTTTGAACTAAGGAAATGGATTCCAGGCCACCAGCTATTGAAATATCAATTTCTTCATTTTTTATTCTTCCAGCAGCTACCATGAATGCCATTAGTCCTGAAGCGCATTGCCTATCTACTGACATTCCTGGTACTGATGTCGGTAACCCTGCCCGGATTGCGGATTGTCTTGCTATGTTTCTTCCAGAAGAGCCTTGTTGCATTGCTACGCCAAGAATAACATCTTCTATAGTTTTCGGATCAATCTTTGCCCGCTTAATAGCTTGCTTGATGACATGCCCACCTAATGTTTGTGCCTGAGTATTATTGTAGGCGCCTCTATACGCTTTTCCTATTGGAGTGCGGGCCGTTGATGCAACAAGTATTTGGCGTGCCATTTTAATAATCCTCTTAGCTCAGAGTTTAGGGTTGTTTATTCACTAAACTGGGTCAGTATAAGCCATTCAGCAACTAAAGCAGGTTTTTCAGTATCCTTAATTTCAATTTTCAACTCAAAATTTTTCAATAAACTAAAAGAATCTTTTTTTTCAACACTATTTAAGGTTAATGTTCCCCTGACTAGGGAGTCCACAAAAACAGGGTGAATAAATCTAACTTTGTTAAAGCCATAATTGATGCGGACAATTCTTGATGATGTTTTAGGTAAAACTTCAATAGCAAACTTACTTGCTAAAGACAGGACAAGAAATCCGTGAGCTATTGTCTTACCAAAAGGACTCAACTGTTTTGCTCTTTCTGGATCTATATGAATAAATTGAGGATCTTCTGTGATTTCTGCAAATTTATTTATTCTCTCTTGCGCAACGGTAATCCATTCAGAACACCCTATTTTTTTTCCCATTTGAGATTTTTGGAAAGTATATTCTTGTTCTACTGAATTCATTAGTTTCTTTGACATTATCCTTAGTTAGCAAACATTATTATGGAATCTTAGGACGAGTTTATCAAATTAGAAAAGAAAATGATATTGCACTATTTCATCGATTAATATTAACAA
Source organism: uncultured Alphaproteobacteria bacterium (assembly GCA_902586855.1). GTDB lineage: Bacteria > Pseudomonadota > Alphaproteobacteria > Rhodobacterales > Rhodobacteraceae > CACIIZ01. The sequence goes on from CACIIZ010000024.1 coordinate 18,637, forward strand.
AATACGTTATTAAGAAAATCGGTTAATGGGGTTGAATGATAATACATAGCTTCATTTATCTTGATATATTGACCGTTATTTTTTATCCCTTAATAATAAATTTCATGTAACAAACTATTTTTATGTGAAATAGTGGCCGATAAATCTTTGTGACCTTTTTTGAACTTATAGTCAAAAATAGTATATGGTCATGACTTCATTTTTGCTTAGTAAAAGTACTAACAGAAAAAACAGGGGGATACAGATTGGAATCATATAAATCTAAAGTATCTATTGGTTCAGATGATTTTTTAAAAAATAAAGAATATCAGCTCGATTTATTGCAAAAGATGCATCAAATTGAGAAAAGGGCAGCAGAGAAATCAGCACAGCGAAAAGAAACATTTGAAAAAAGAAATCAACTGTCTCCCCGGGATCGTTTGGGGGCTCTTCTAGATCCAGGTATGCCTTTTTTACATATGTACAATTTGGCAGGATATCTTGTGGACGATTCCAATCCAGATACTGCAATTGCAGGGGCTAATGTAATAGCCGGTATAGGATATGTTTCTGGGGTGCAATGCGTTATTTATATTGATGATAGCGGAATTAATGCTGGTGCCATAACACTAAAGTCAGTGGAAAAAGGTTTGGCCTGTATTAACATGTCAAAAAAATTCAAGCTTCCACTTGTCCATCTAGTTGAAAGCGCTGGGGTAAATTTACTTGAGTACTCTGTAGAACTTTGGACATATGCTGGTGGTCTGTTTGGTGGTTTAGCAGAATTAAGTGCTCTAGGCATTCCTGTGGTGACAGTATTACATGGACCTTCAACGGCTGGTGGTGCTTATCAGCCAGGTTTGAGCGATTATGTCATTGGTGTAAAGAAAAATGGTATGGCAGCATTGGCAGGATCGGCTTTAGTAAAGGCAGCGACGGGAGAGATTTCGCAAGATCAGGAGCTAGGCGGAGCCGAAATGCATTCCAAAGTTACTGGACTTGTCGAATACTTAGCTGATCATGACCAGCATGCAATAAAGTTAGCACGTAAAGTGGTAAGGAATCTTGGATGGGAAAAAATCAAAAGTTATGAATTAGAATTTGGGGAACCTAGATATTCATCAGAAGAAATCCTTGGAATAGTTCCCACCAGTTTTGAAAAATCTTATGATGTTCGAGAACTAATGTTGCGCATTGTCGATGACTCTGAATTCTTAGAGTTTAAGTCAGGTTATGGGGTTAGCACGGTTTGCGTACACGCGAAAGTTTTCGGGAAAGATTGTAGTATTATTGGAAATAATGGTCCAATCGATCCCAACGGAGCTACTAAGGCCGCTCAATTTATACAGTTAAGTGATCAGGTGAAAAAACCAATTATTTTTCTTAATAATACAACTGGTTATTTAGTTGGTAGGGAATACGAACAACAAGGCATGATTAAACACGGTTCTAAAATGATACAAGCTGTCATGAATGCAAGAGTATCAAAAATCACTTTTTATATTGGAGCAAGTTTTGGGGCTGGCAATTATGGGATGTGTGGTTATGCATTCAAACCAGATTTTTTGTTCACTTGGCCAAATGCAAAAACAGGAGTCATGGGTGGGAAGCAAGCTGCTATGACAATGAACCAGGTTTGGACCAGAGCTTCGGAAAGAAAAGGCAAAAAGCTTGATCAAAAAAACTTGAAGACTAAGCTTCAAGAAATTGAAGAACATTTTGAAAGTCAATCGGATGCTTTTTATACTTCTGGTAGAATGATGGATCAAGGGATGATAGATCCTAGAGATACAAGAAAAGTGATTGGCTTTTGTCTTGGTGTTTGTGAAAATAGAGACAAACGCCAATTGAATCCCAACAGTTTTGGAATAGCTAGACTATAATGTTTCTTTAACCGTATTTTGATATGACAAAAGCCAAAATAGATTCATTTAAGAAAGTTCTTATAGCAAATCGTGGTGAAATAGCCGTAAGAATCATAAAAACCCTCAATCAATTAGGGTTGCAATCAGTGGCTGTTTACACAGAAGTTGACAAGAACTCTCCGCATGTGAAATTTGCTGATGAGGCTATAAAAATTGGTGAAGCTTCTTTAGTCACCAGTTATCTGTCTATTGATAGAATGATAGAAGTAGCACACCAGACAAATTCTGAAGCTATTCATCCAGGTTATGGATTTTTGTCCGAAAACCCGGAGTTTGCAAAAAAATGTGAGAAGGAAAATTTGATTTTCATAGGTCCAAAACACGATGTAATTGCGAAAATGGCTAATAAGAAAGAAGCAAAAGAAATAGCAAAACGGGCAGGGGTTCCATGTCTGCCTGGTTACAGCATAAAAAAATCAGATAATTTAGATGTAATTATCCATGCTGCAGAACGTATTGGCTACCCAATCATGATTAAAGCTACGGCTGGTGGTGGTGGAAAAGGCATGAGGGAGATAAAAAACAGGAAATCCCTTGAAAACGATTTGAACCTAGCAAAATCAGAAAGCCTTGCTGCTTTTGGTTCTAGTGAAGTGATTTTGGAGAGAGCTATAACTCATTCCCGGCACATTGAAGTCCAGGTCTTCGGAGATCAAAAAGGAAACTTAATTCACCTTGGAGAGCGAGATTGTTCTATTCAAAGGAGAAATCAAAAAATTATTGAGGAATCGCCAGCTCCTTCAATCTCTAAGAGCTTACGAAATCAACTTTACTCAGAGGCAATAAAATTAACTAAGGCTATTAATTATACAAATGCTGGAACAGTGGAATTTCTTGTCGATGAAAATGAGAAACCATATTTCTTGGAAATGAATACAAGGTTACAAGTTGAGCATGCTGTCACAGAGCTAGTAACAGGTTTGGATCTAGTTGAAATGCAGCTGAGGATAGCAGATGGTCAACAATTATCTATAAATCAGAAAGAGGTAAGTTTGTCAGGGCATGCTATTGAGGTTCGCTTATATGCTGAAGATCCTCGAAATGATTTTCTTCCAAGTTCTGGAATTTTAAATATGTGGAAGTTTAGTGATTCCAAGTATATTAGGGTGGATAGTGGTGTATTAGAGGGGCAGAATATATCAGCTCTTTATGATCCTATGTTGGCCAAAATAATTGCCTGCAAATCCAATAGAAAAGAGAGCATTCTTGAGCTGAAAAAATTCCTATCAGATTTTTCTGTTTCAGGGATTAAAAATAATCGAGATTTGCTGATTGATATACTAAGACAAAAAGATTTTCTATCAGCTAAATTAAGCACCTCATTCTTAAATGAAGTTTATCCAGAGGGTATTAAGTTCAAAGGAGCAAAGGGAAAAGATTTTGCCGTTGCTGCAGCACTTTTTTATGAATCAGGGTTTAATACTATTCAGGAACTCTCCCCCCTGATACCCAAGAAACTAAAAAATTGGTCCAACCTAGATTATTTGCGAAAAATAATAAACTTGGAATTCTTAGGCAAAATTAGGCAGACATATATTTCTCCACTGGATACTAGTTACTACGAAGTCAATGTTGACAAACAGAAATTCAAGGTAGCTTTTACGAATGAAAAAATAGTGGTTGATGGATCAAACTTTTCATTTGTCCGTTTCTCGCAAATTAGCAATCAGTTAACTTTAATAAAAAAAGATTCTTCACTGGATTTTTCATCAGTGGAGTCCCCAGAAAATTTTGTATCCGAAATATCTGATGGAGTTATTCAATCACCCATTCATGGGAATATTGTTGATATTTGTTTCAAAATTGATCAAAGAGTGAAAGCTGGAGACACACTAGCAATCCTAGAAGCAATGAAAATGCAGCATGAAATTTTGGCTATAGAAGATGGTAAAATAAAAATCATCAATTGTACTGTAGGTTCACAGGTTGCAGCAGGTGAAATTCTAATAAAAATCGAAACAGACAAATGATCGTATTAGATTAGCTAAGGTCTTGAGGATATTGGAAAAAAAATTTTGGAACAGGTAGAAGATTTTCTTAAGGAGAGTAAAGCACTCCATGATCTTATGGTTGGCAGGAAAAAAAGTGATTTTAGGAAAATTACACAATTCAAGGATTGGGCTATTACTGATGTTTTTGGTCACCTATATATATTCAACCTTGCTGCTATAAAAACTTTACAGTCCTCTGTTGCGTTTGATAGGTTCTTTGAACCTATTTGGCAGGAACTTGAGGCAGGTCAAAGTTTTTTAGAGGTGCAGACCCCTTTCTTGAAAAATTATGACGATCTAGGAGTTTTTGAAATCTGGTGGGAAAGTTGTCTAGGGGTTTATCAAGAATATTCAAAAGTTGATCCAAAAAAAAGAGTAAAATGGGCAGGGCCCGAAATGAGTACAAGGTCATCCATAACTGCAAGACAGATGGAAACTTGGGCTCATGGACATGAAATCTTTGACTGTCTCGGTGTTGTTCGAGGAGAAGGAGATCATATTAAAAACATTGTTCATTTAGGGGTATCAACTTTTGGTTGGACTTTTACAAATCGTCAATTGGAAGTTCCTAGTGAAGTGCCGTATGTTTGTTTGACTCTCCCATCGGGTAAGTCGTTGACATATAACAAAGAGAGTAATTTAAGTTTTGTGAAGGGCAACGCTGTAAATTTTTGTCAAGTTGTGACCCAGACTAGAAGCATCCTTGATACTACATTAGACGTAAAAGGTGAAGTTGCGCACAAATGGATGAGTATAGCCCAGTGCTTTGCTGGAAAACCAGAAAATCCACCTAGGAAGGGTCAAAGATACATCCAAGTAAAAGGAAAAATTTAGACAAAAAAAGGCCCACCTGAACCGTGGGCCCTTTTTTTAACAAATTAATTTAGAAACTAATTTTTGTTCCTATCGAAATTCTACTTCCTTTGTTATCGGTAAACGCCGCAGCACCGCCAGCTCCCGTAGATAATGGCACGCCAGCGTTTTCATCACCAAATGAAATCAAAGCGTAAGAAGCATTAAGTTCTATGGTATCTGTAACTTTCAACGAGGCCCCTATAAAGGTATTGGATGAGCCTTTAAATGGGGTTAGAGCATTTGCCAATGCTCCTGTATCAGTAGACTGACCTTTTGAAGTTCCCACTATTGCCGTAAGTTGGTCACTTAGAACAATAGCGGCACCGATAGTATAGTCCGTTCCTGATTCAGGATTATAAATATCTCCTTGTCCAGCAGCCGTATGAACTGGTCCGGATATAACAAACTTCTTATACTGTGAAGAACGCCAATTTGCGAACGCAATTATTTTTGGTGTTATGGCAGACCTTAATTTTATTATCATTGAACTTGGTGAGATTATGCCATCATTTGTACTGGCTGTCGTGGCTCCTCCCAAAGTTTCAGACACCGCTGCTTTTTTGTGGGTAATTTCAGAGTTATACTGAATCGATGCTCGTAGATAAATTTCAGGAATTTCATAAGCTGCTCCTAGCGCAAAACCGGTGTTAGTTCCTGAATTCAATGTGAATTGATAGCCCCCAGCAACTGTCATGGTTGGGTTTCCAGCTCCACCTAGGAACGGTTTATTGAGCGTGGCTTTGTATTGATTCAGCCTGACGCCACCAAAAACTTTTACGTTTCCAGAAAGAGCCCGAGAAGCAATAATCGCTGTTTCACTACTTGTTACCTTAGCACCAGTATTCGTCAAAGCACCGTCAGCATAGGTTAGATCAACTAAATAAGGACTACTAGTGCTAATTCCAATTGAAGTCCCGCTGTAATCCCATTTAGCAGACATGCTTATCCCAGAAGCAGTTGCGTAAGGATTGTTTAAAGCATAACCCTCTGGGTGGGTGCCACTAACTTTTGGAGTCACTGCAGATCTTGTAATCGCAATGGACCTCCCACTATCTAATATATATGAGTAATCTTGTGTTCCAGCTCCGTTACTGTCAGGTCCTACACCAAACACAGAACCGGCCGAAAATGACGCGACAGAAATAATCGCTGCGAATATGTTTTTGTTCATCGTTATGGCCTCTAATTTATTGTACAATTGCCCGATACATATCAGACAACGGGTTTATTTCCAATAAAAAATGCAATTTGGGTTGATTTTGAAGTGTAAGATAGTCAAAAGTGTCAGAAATGTAACACGATTGAAAAAAACACTCCCAGCATCATTATAAATTAAACTATATTTTTTTGAGCTTTTTGTCCTATTCTTTCCTTTTTCCCCAAGTCATAAGGATATCCTCCAAAGATTTTGAATGGTTACCGTTCGCTGGTAGATTATTAGGCGGGGTCCTGGAAAACTTAGGAGCAGTATTGGCCTGCAAGACACCATTGATCTTAAAAAAAGTATTCCTATGAATATTTTGTGGGTGGTTTTCAATTTCATTCCAGCCAAGGACAGGTTCAACGCAGGCATCAGTATCCTGAAATATTTCAGCCCATTCTTGCTTTTTTTTTGTTAAAAAAATGCTTTTCAGTTCATCTGTAAGTTGTGGCCACTTCTTTTCATTTGTTTGCTCTTCAATCCAAATTGAATTGAGCCCCAATTTTTTAATAAGGATTGAAAAAAATTTGTTTTCCAATGCACCTACGGAAATATAATGTCCATCTTTTGTTTCATAGCACCTATAATAAGGACAACCACCATCCAGGAGATTAGAACTTCGTTCATTCTTCCATTTGTTTTCAGCAAGGTATGAGTGAATTAAACCCATTAGGGCAGGGACACCTTCTACCATAGCGGCGTCTACTACTTGCCCTTTGTTAGAGTGGCTTCTTTCCCATAAGGCACTCAAAATCCCTAAAATTAAAAACATTGTACCACCGGCATAATCAGCCAATAGATTTAAAGGTGGGATTGGAGGTTGATTTTTGAGTCCAATGGCGTTCAGAGCACCGGTTATTGAGAGATAGTTTATATCATGCCCAGCTTTCTGACTGTAGGGACCATCTTGTCCCCATCCAGTAATTCTTCCATAAATTAACTTTGAGTTAATTTTTTCACAGTCTTTTGGTCCTAATTCAAGCCTTTCCATAACCCCAGGCCGAAAACCTTCTATTAACACATCTGCTTTACTAATAAGTTTTCTAGCATTTCTTTTTCCACTAGCGCTCTTTAGATTCAAGATGATAGTGGATTTATTCCTGTCTAGAATGTTTATTGATGATTTATCCCAACGCTTTCGAACAATTCTAACGACTTGAGCCCCAAGATCTGATAAAAGCTGTCCCGCTAATGGGGCGGGGCCTATTCCTTCAAATTCAATTATTTTTAGGCCAAAAAGGGGGCCTTTATTTGGTTGCATCTTCAAGCTAGTCTTATCCCTCCGTCTAATCTCATAACTGTCCCATTTAGGTAGTTGTTCTCGACAATTTGGCTCGCAAATAGGGCGAATTCCTCAGGAGTTCCTAAGCGCTTTGGAAAAACGACGTCTTTTGATAATTCTTCACAAACTTTAGATCCAAGACCGTCAAACATAGGAGTTAAGAATAATCCAGGAGCTATGCAGCAGCAACGAATCCCATCTCTTGCCAGATCTCTCGCAATTGGAAGGGTCATAGATGCGACTCCTCCTTTAGAAGCCGCATATGCAACTTGTCCCTTTTGACCTTCCATGCCAGCTACAGAGGCTGTATTGATAATCACACCCTTCTCTGAGTCCCTATCTTGTGTATTACGAGACATCTGTTCCGCGCACAAGCTAACAACATTGAATGTACCGATTAGATTTACCTCGATAACTTTTCTAAAACTATCAAGACTATGAATGCCTTCTTTCCCAAATGTTTTTTCTGCTATCGCAATTC
>CACIIZ010000025.1 GCA_902586855.1 uncultured Alphaproteobacteria bacterium
GCGCCTAAAGGAGAATTTGGAGTGTATCTTGTTGCGGATGGTACTAACAAACCTTATAAGGTAAAGCTAAGGTCTCCAGGTTTTTTACATCTAGCTGCAATGGATCATTTATGTAAGGGGCATCAGCTAGCAGATGTATCAGCCATATTAGGCTCTTTAGATGTTGTCTTTGGGGAGATAGATAGGTAATGCTAAGGCGCTTAGACAAAAAGCAACCTGAAAGCTTTAAGTTTTCAGCAAAAAATTTATCTTGGGCAAGGAAACAGCTGAAGAAATACCCTGATGGGAGGAAACAAAGTGCTGTTATTCCGCTCTTATTTCGAGCTCAGGAACAAGAGGGCTGGGTGTCTAAACCGGCGATTGAGGTTGTTGCTAAGATGTTAGACATGGCACCCATAAGAGTGTTCGAGGTGGCAAGTTTTTATTTTATGTTTCATCTTTCTCCTGTTGGATCTGTTGCTCATATTCAAGTATGTGGAACAACGCCATGCATGCTCAGGGGTTCAGAAAGGCTAATTGAACAGTGTAAGAAAAAAATTTCATCAAATCCAATGGAAGTGACCCATGATGGGAAGATTTCTTGGGAGGAAGTAGAGTGCCTTGGCGCTTGTTCAAACGCCCCACTTGTTCAGATTGGCCGGGACTATTATGAAGATCTTGATGAAGCGAAATTTTCAAACCTGATTTCAAATTTGATTTCGGGGATCAAACCATTACCAGGGAGTCAAACTGATAGATTTTCCTCAGAGCCTAATGGAGACCTAACCTCTCTTAAGGGAAAAGTAGAGGAAGAAAAAAATGCAAGTGTGAGCCTATTTTCCCATGATTTTGGTAAGAAAAAAAGGAGTAAAGCTAAACATCCTGCTATAAACTTGGAGGACAAGCCCGATGCTTAAAGATGAAGATCGAATTTTCTCAAATTTATATGGTATGAAAGATCGAAGTCTCAAAAGTTCTATACGACGAGGGCATTGGGATGATACAGCTCGATTGATGAAAAAAGGAGCTGCTTGGGTTGTAGCTGAAATCAAAGAATCTGGGCTTAGAGGAAGAGGCGGGGCAGGTTTCCCAACAGGCTTGAAGTGGTCTTTTATGCCTAAATATCAAGAGTCAGGAAAACCGTCATACCTGGTTATTAATGCTGATGAATCCGAGCCTGGAACATGTAAAGACAGAGAAATCTTAAGACATGAACCTCATTCATTAATTGAAGGTTGTCTATTTGCTGGCTTTGCTATGGGAGCGCACACAGCTTACATATATGTGCGTGGAGAGTATATAAGGGAAAGAGAATCGCTCCAAATTGCGATTGATGAGGCTTATGATCAAGGATTATTAGGAAAGAATGCTGCTAGTTCAGGTTGGTCTTTTGACGTTTTTGTGCATCACGGTGCGGGAGCTTATATCTGTGGCGAAGAGACCGCATTACTTGAAAGTTTAGAGGGGAAAAAAGGTATGCCCAGAATGAAACCTCCATTTCCGGCAATGGCTGGCCTATACGGCTGTCCAACCACAGTGAATAACGTAGAAAGCATTGCGGTTGTGCCTACTATATTGAGGAGGGGTTCTTCCTGGTTCTCACAATTTGGAAGGCCCAATAATGCTGGCACTAAGTTGTTTTGCCTATCAGGGCACATAAATAATCCCTGTGTGGTTGAAGAAGAAATGTCAATTCCTTTAAAGGAGCTTATTGACAAGCACGGTGGAGGCGTTAGTGGAGGATGGTCAAACCTTAAAGCTGTGATTCCAGGAGGATCTTCTGTTCCTCTTTTACCAGCAAAAATTTGTGAGGATGCCTTGATGGATTTTGACTGGCTTAAAGAACAAAAATCTGGCTTGGGGACAGGAGCTGTCATTGTGATGAACAACCAGACAGATATTGTTAAAGCAATATGGCGCCTATCTAAATTTTATAAACATGAAAGTTGTGGCCAGTGCACACCATGCCGAGAAGGTACAGGTTGGATGATGCGGGTCATGGAGCGATTTATTTCTGGTAATGCTGACTTAGCTGAGATCGATTCTTTACTTGAAGTTTCAAAGCAGGTTGAAGGACATACTATCTGTGCACTTGGTGATGCAGCTGCCTGGCCAATCCAGGGTCTGATGAGACATTTTCGACATGAGGTCGAAGCCAGAATAAAAGCAAACAAGAATAGTAATATTGCGGCAGAATGATCCATGTCAGATAACTTAAGAAAAGTAGTAATTGATAATGTAGAGATAACCGTGAATCCAGCCCTCACTATCTTGCAAGCATGTGAGCAAATGAATAAAGAGGTTCCTAGATTTTGTTATCATGAGCGGCTATCTATTGCAGGTAACTGTAGAATGTGTTTGGTCGAGGTGGTTGGAGGGCCTCCTAAACCGATGGCCTCGTGTGCTCTTCAAATCAAGGATTTAAGACCCGGCCCCAATGGGGAATCGCCAGTTATAAAAACAAATTCGGATATGGTTAAAAAGGCGCGAGAGGGTGTAATGGAATTCTTGCTCATCAATCATCCACTCGACTGTCCTATCTGTGATCAGGGTGGTGAATGTGACCTGCAGGATCAGGCTTTGTCGTATGGTGTTGATTTTTCAAGATATAGGGAGCCAAAGAGGGCAGCTTTGGATGTTGATCTAGGCCCTTTGGTCGAAACGCATATGACTCGGTGCATTTCTTGTACCAGGTGTGTTAGGTTTATTACTGAGATTGCTGGGGTGCCAGAAATGGGACAGGTGGGACGAGGTGAAACAAGTGAAATTACATCGTATTTAGGCCAAACACTTACGAGTGAACTTCAAGGAAATATCATTGATTTATGTCCTGTAGGTGCGTTGACTTCTAAGCCATATGCATTTTCTGCAAGACCTTGGGAGCTAACTAAGACAAATACTATTGATGTGATGGATGCCCTTGGATCTAATATTAGGGTTGATTCAAAAGGAAAGAGAATTCTGCGCATAATCCCAAGAAATCATGATGGAATTAATGAGGAATGGTTGTCCGACAAGTCTCGGTTCATGTGGGATGGTCTTAATAGACAGCGATTAGATCGACCATATATTCGCAATACCTCTGGTAAACTTGAAGAAACAACATGGGATCTAGCCATGACTGCTGTTTCAGAAAAGTGTTCGCAGGAAACTAAGATTCTAGCAATATGCGGTGACTTGATAAATGTAGAGACATTATATGCGGCGAAAAAACTAATGGTATCTTTCAAGGGCAAAACTGAGTGTCGGATAGGAGGTTCCTACTTACCGCCTGGTGACAGAGGAGCTTATGTTGGAACTGCCTCTATTGCAGATATCGATACTGCAGAAAGGATATTCTTAATTGGGACGAATCCAAGAATCGAGGCGCCAGTTTTGAATGCGCGGATAAGGAGAGCTTGGCTTAGAGGTGCTGACATTAAATTGGTTGGCGAACCTGCGGAACTTACATTTGAATATCAATATTTAGGTGCCAAGATAAAAGATTTAGGGAAGTTGAGCGAAAAGTTTTTGAAATCTAATTTGAAGAAAAACAGTTTGATAATTTTGGGTCAAGGAGCTTTATTAGGGTTACATGGTCCGAATATCATGCAGGCTATTAAGGAGTTTAAAGAGAAAACTAAATCTGAACTGCTAACATTACATGTAGCTGCCTCGAGAGTTGGGGCAATGGACTTAGATTTTGTATCTGATATTGGGTTTGACTCTTCAATCGAATGGTCAGAAGTTGTTCTCAACCTAGGTGTGGATGATTATGATATCCCTAAGGGCCCTTTCGTAGTATATCAGGGAAGTCATGGCGATAGAGGAGCAGAAAGGGCTGATGTGATCCTTCCTGGCTGCGCTTTTACTGAAGAACCTGGTACGTTTATAAATACTGAAGGAAGACCACAGATGGCATTCAAGGCTTGTGACGGAGTAGGAGAAGCACGTGAGAATTGGGCAATTTTGAGAGCTTTATCGGATAGATTGGGGGTGCCTCTTCCATTTAGTAGCCTTGAAGAATTGAGAACACAACTTTTCCAGGAAAACCCTAAAATAGCTAGCATAAATGAAGTACCATCAAATTCATGGCTTGCTCCAAGAAAATTTTCTAAAGAATGTCTGAACTATTCTCTTAGAACAGTGATTGAGGATCACTACTTAACAAACCCCATAGCAAGATCTAGTGTATTGCTGGCCCAATTGTCTAGGAATAATCGGATGGTTAAGTCAAAAAAAGAAATTGAGAACTTATAATGGATTTTTCTACTGGAATAGGTTTGATTTTATTAATTGTTGGTCAGTGTCTCCTGATAACTGTTTCGGTTCTTCTTTGCTTAGCTTTCTTAATGTATGCAGATCGAAAGATTTGGGCTGCTGTACAAATGCGAAAAGGCCCAAATGTTGTTGGTGTTTTTGGACTACTGCAATCATTTGCAGACTTTCTCAAGTATGTTTTTAAAGAAATTGTTATACCAGCTGGAGCGGATAAGGTGGTTTTCATTTTAGCTCCCTTGATTACTTTTGTTTTATCCCTTGTGGCTTGGTCGGTCATACCATTCAACTCAGGATGGGTATTGACAGATTTAAATGTTGGAATTCTATTTATTTTTGCAGTTGCTGGTTTGGAGGTCTACGGAGTTATCATGGGGGGCTGGGCTTCAAATTCAAAATATCCTTTTTTGGGTAGTTTGCGATCAGCGGCGCAGATGATATCATATGAAGTCTCTATAGGTTTTATATTAGTGGGAATTTTAATTTCTACGGGATCACTGAATCTTACAAAGATTGTTATGGCACAAGATGGAAGTTACGGTTTATTCAGTTGGTACTGGCTTCCACATTTTCCCATGGTCATTTTATTTTTTATATCTGCTCTTGCAGAAACAAATAGACCACCTTTTGATTTACCTGAGGCTGAAGCAGAGCTTGTGGCGGGATTCCAAGTGGAATATTCTTCCACTCCCTTTCTCCTCTTTATGATTGGTGAACTGATGACTGTGGTATTAATGTGTACCCTTACAGCCATATTATTTTTTGGTGGTTGGTTATCTCCTGTTCCTTTTCTTCCAGATGGAGTTTTTTGGCTAGTATTGAAAGTGCTTTTCTTTTTCTTTTTATTTGCAATGGTCAAGGCTATAGTTCCTAGATTTAGATATGACCAATTGATGAGGTTGGGTTGGAAGGTCTTTCTTCCATTGTCTCTGGGATGGGTGGTCGTAGTTGCTACTTTAGCTCAATTTGACTTTCCAGGCTATGCCCGCTGGGCGATTGAAGGGGTGTGAAATGAGGAAATTTGATTGGAGTCGTGCAATAAACTATTTTTTGTTAAAGGACTTTTTGGGAGCCTTCAAGTTGGCACTTAAGTATTTTTTTAGACGCAAAGTTACTATTAATTATCCGCATGAAAAGGGGCCAATTTCCCCTCGTTTCAGGGGTGAACATGCCCTTCGATGCTATCCTAATGGGGAGGAAAGATGTATAGCATGTAAATTATGCGAAGCAATATGCCCAGCTCAGGCAATTACAATTGATGCAGGACCTAGGCTTGCAGATGGGAGTCGCAGAACCACAAGATATGATATTGATATGACTAAATGCATTTATTGTGGTTTTTGCCAGGAAGCTTGTCCTGTAGATGCAATCGTTGAAGGGCCCAACTTTGAATATGCAACAGAAACGCGTGAAGAACTATTCTACAATAAAGAAAAGTTGATGGAAAATGGAAGAAAATGGGAATCTCAGTTGTCCGAAAATATTAAACTCGATGGAAACTTTAGATAGGACTAGGGAATTTTCTTATAATTCAAAGGATCAGTATTTATGCAGGCATCGGGAGTGATATTTTATTTTTTTTCATTCATAGTAGTTTTTTCAGCAACTCTTGTCGTAGTTTCCCGTAATCCTGTACATTCAGTTCTGTGGTTGATTCTGACTTTTTTTGGGGCATCTGGGCTATTTATTTTGCTTGGGGCGGAATTCTTGGCACTAATGCTGATGATTGTATATGTTGGTGCGGTAGCAGTTCTTTTCATGTTTGTAGTTATGATGTTAAATATCAATTTTAGGGATCTTAAATCGGGATTTACCCGTTATTTGCCAGTTGGACTGTTGATAGGATTAGTCTTATTTGTAGAACTTAGTCTAATTTTTGGTGATTGGATCCCAATTAATTTTATGAACGGTAGCATTCAAAAAGCTGTTGATCTTGAATTAGAAAACACAAAACAGCTTGGTCGTGTTTTGTATACGGACTATATACTCTATTTTCAATTAGCTGGGATCATATTGTTGATTGCTATGATTGGAGCAATAGTACTTACGCACCAGCGAAAAAGGGCTGTCAAACGTCAAGATGTCTTGACGCAGATGTACAGAGATCCAGAAAGATCTATAGAGCTAAAAGATATCAAGCCGGGACAAGGACTATGATAGAAATTCAACATTTTTTGGCTTTATCATCCATGTTATTCCTTATTGGTGTATTCGGTATCTTTTTAAATAGAAAAAATGTAATAATTCTTCTGATGTCGATTGAAGTAATTCTTTTGGCAGTGAATATAAACTTTGTTTCATTTTCTTATTTCCTTGGTGACCTCACAGGCCAGGTTTTTACCCTTTTTATATTAACGGTAGCAGCAGCTGAAGCTGCAATTGGACTAGCTATTCTCGTATGCTTTTTCAGAAATAAAGGATCAATAGCTGTTGAAGATGTCAATGTAATGAAGGGGTAGTACAGAAATGCTACAGATAATTTTGTTTGCCCCGTTATTGGGCTCAATACTGGCGGGTTTGGCTTATAAACAGCTTGGTGAACGACTAGTTATAATTTTTACGATTGGGCTTCTATTCATTTCAGCAATATTGTCTTGGTTGGTCTTTCTGGGAATGGATCATGGCGAGGTACGAGAGGTAGTATTTTTTCGGTGGATAGACTCTGGCTCGCTCAAAGTTGATTGGGGAGTAAGATTAGATACTTTGACAAGTGTGATGCTTGTGGTGATCAATACCATATCTGCTTTTGTCCATCTTTATTCTCTAGGTTATATGGCTCATGATCCAAATTGGAAGGCTAGCGAGCAATATAGACCGAGATTTTTTTCATATCTATCTTTGTTCACTTTTGCCATGCTAATGCTTGTGACCTCTAATAACTTGGCCCAATTGTTTTTTGGATGGGAAGGTGTTGGGCTAGCATCTTATTTATTAATAGGATTTTATTATAAGAAAGAGCGCGCAAACAAAGCTGCAATGAAAGCTTTCATTGTCAATAGGGTTGGAGACGTTGGTCTGGCATTGGCTGTGTTTAGCTCTTTCTTTATGGTTGGATCCTTAAATTTTGATGAGTTATTTTCTGCAGCTCCAAATCTTGCCGAAAGTCAAATTAGGTTCATGAGCTGGGAATTTACCGCTATAGAGTTTTTAGCTTTTTTATTTCTCTTTGGTGCTATGGGAAAGTCAGCTCAACTATTTTTACATACGTGGCTCCCTGATGCCATGGAGGGACCAACTCCCGTCTCCGCACTAATCCATGCTGCCACGATGGTAACAGCTGGGGTATTTTTGGTTTGCAGGCTCTCTCCCATAATGGAATATGCTCCATATGCTTCTGACTTCATTACAATCATAGGAGTATGTACTGCATTTTTTGCAGGAACTATTGCTCTAGTTCAAAGTGATATTAAAAGGGTCATAGCTTTTTCAACTTGTTCTCAATTAGGATTTATGTTCGCAGCTGCAGGAATAGGTCTTTATCAAGCGGCTATGTTTCATCTGTTCACTCATGCTTTCTTTAAAGCATTATTATTTTTATGTGCTGGATCAATCATACATTCGATGCATCATGAGCAAGATATGAAGAATTATGGAGGATTGAGGCAAAAATTGCCAGTGACCTTTTGGTCTATGATTATTGGTACTTTATCTATAACTGGAGTTGGTATCCCATTAAGTTATGACATCTTTCATTTACCTTTAGGATTTTCGGGGTTTGTTTCAAAGGATGCAATCCTCGAAGGGATGTTTGCTGCAAATCGTTACCCTTCCATGGTATCATTCTGGTTTTTGCTACTTTCTGCTTTCCTGACATCTCTTTATAGCTGGCGATTGATCATTCTTACATTCTTGGGTTCTCACCGAGGGAACCCTGAACATTATGCAAATGCAGAAGAAAAATCAAAAACTATAAATTTAACACTTTTGTTTCTCTCGCTAGGCTCAGTCTTTGCTGGGGTCATTTTTTATGATGTTTTTCTTGGGGAGCACTCAAAAGAGTTTTTCTCAGAGTCTTTATTTGTCCATTCGTCCAATCATATCCTGCATGATCTTCACTATATTCCATATTGGGCTAAGGTTGCGCCCTTTCTTGCTATGTCCTTGGGACTGTTAGTAGCCTGGCTCTGTTTTTATTGGAGACCAAAATTACCAGTTGCGTTGGCTCTAAATCAGAGTATTTTATATGATTTTTTGCTTAAAAAATGGTATTTTGATGAAATCTATGATTATCTCTTTGTGAAACCGGCTAAGTGGATAGGCTCCAAATTTTGGAAAATTGGAGATGAACGTTGCATTGATGGTTTTATTAACTTTTTGGCGTTAAATTTATTGCCAAAATTAACTACTTATGCTGGAAAATTACAGTCAGGTTTCATTTATCACTATGCTTTCGCTATTTTTATTGGTTTGTCCGCAATCCTTACTTATATTTTGATAAGTTTGGGGCAATAACCGATGAACTATTTGCTTTCACTCGTTATCTTTTCACCAATTTTTGGTGCTATAATTATGAGTATTTTTCTCAGAGGTGAGTCAGAAGAAGCAGATCGAAATGCGAAGCTCTTAGCTTTAGTTACCACTATCGCCACGCTAGTATTTAGTTTCTTTATAATAGCCCAGTTTGATCCCTCAATTTCTGATTTCCAATTAGTAGAAGAATACGAGTGGATTTTGGGATTAAAATTCAAGGTAGGTGTTGATGGTATTTCTGTGCCGCTTGTACTCCTAACGACGGGTATTATGCCCTTGGTCGTACTTTCAAGTTGGTCTATTAAGACAAAAGTTAAGCAATATATGGTTTGTTTTCTTTTCCTTGAGACCCTCATGATTGGTGTATTCTGTTCTTTAGACTTAGTGCTATTTTATTTGTTTTTTGAATCAGGTCTCATTCCTATGTTTTTAATTATTGGAATTTGGGGAGGGTCGAATAGGGTCTATGCAGCATTTAAGTTTTTTTTGTACACGCTCCTTGGATCTATTCTAATGCTTTTTGCCATGCTCTATATGTGGTTTGTAGCTGGAACCACGGATCTACCCACCCTGATGTCATTCGAATTTGATTATTCTCCCATGAATTTACTTGGATTTGAGATAACTGGTGGAATACAGACCCTCCTGTGGTGGGCATTCTTCGCATCTTTTGCTGTAAAACTCCCAATGTGGCCTTTCCATACCTGGTTGCCGGATGCCCATGTTCAGGCTCCGACTGGTGGCTCTGTCGTACTAGCAGCTGTTTTATTAAAGATGGGAGGATATGGTTTCATTAGGTTTAATTTACCTATGTTCACGGAGGCTAGCTTCTTATTCCAAAATGTAGTTTTTATCTTGTCGATTGTAGCTATCATCTATACTTCACTAGTAGCTTTGATGCAAACTGATGTAAAAAAACTAATTGCGTATTCGTCCGTAGCCCATATGGGTTTTGTCACGTTAGGAATTTTTTCAATGAACCAGCAAGGTATAGATGGAGCCATCTTCCAAATGCTAAGTCACGGATTCATATCTGCGGCTCTCTTTTTGCTAGTTGGAGTTGTTTATGACCGAATGGGTACACGAGAAATTAACTCTTATGGCGGTTTGGCTGTAAATATGCCGCGCTATGCTTTGTTTTTCGTTTTTTTCACTATGGCAAATGTTGGTTTACCTGGGACTAGCGGTTTTGTTGGTGAATTCCTAGCTCTTGCGGGGGCGTTTCAAGTAAACATCTTTATAACGGTATTAGCTACCTCAGGCATTGTTCTATCAGCTAGTTATGCATTGTGGTTGAGCCGCAGAATGCTTTTTGGAGAGATTACTAATCAAAGATTAACGGATATTACTGACTTAAATTCTCGTGAAAAGTTGGTCTTTGCCCCACTAATTATAGCGACGTTGTTATTAGGTATAATACCAATGCCAATATTTGAGATAATTTCTTATTCTTCAGAGTCTCTAGTATTAGATCTCTTGGCGGAAAAAAATCAGTAAGGAAAGTGATATGACCCATCTAGACGTACTTACTATCGGGCCAGAGTTGCTTCTAGTCATATTCTGTCTGATTTCCTTACTAGTGGCTAGCTTTTATGACTCAATTAATGCCAGTAATCTTGTATTTTTTTCTACAATAGGTCTTCTAATACTTGTTGCGTTCTTAATATATATTAGTCCATATAAAATGATGCCAGCTTTTGGAGGCGCTTTTGTTAGAGACTCCTTTGCCCAGTATTTTCAGATCACCATCCTATTAAGTGTTGCAGCTTTGTTAATACTTAGTAAGGAGTATTTGGTTAAATATCAGTTGTTAAAGTTTGAGTATCCAATTTTAGTCGCATTTTCAACTTTGGGTATGCTAATTGTCGTGTCTTCGGGGAATTTGCTGGTACTGTACCTGGGTATCGAAATCCAGTCTCTTTCCTTATATGTAATTGCTACCTTTAGAAGAAATAATTTAAAATCTACGGAGGCTGGATTGAAATATTTTGTTCTTGGGTCCCTTTCCTCAGGGTTGATGTTATTTGGGTCTAGTTTGATTTATGGGTCAACTGGTTCTATTGAGTTTAAGGAAATATACGCAGCCATAAATTCTGGAGGTTTTTTGCTTGGCATTATGGCTGGGTTAGTTTTTTTAATTTCAGGAATGGCATTTAAGGCATCAGCAGTTCCATTTCACATGTGGACTCCAGATGTCTACGAAGGATCACCAACCCCTGTGACAGGTTTCTTTGCGACAGCACCGAAACTAGCGGCAATGGCAATTTTGCTAAGGGTGCTTTTTGACTGCTTTGGTTCAGCAGTTGAAAGCTGGCAGCAGGTTATAATTATTTTATCCTTTTGCTCTATGTTTTTGGGTTCAATTGCTGCGATTGGTCAAAAAAACATTAAACGCTTAATGGCTTTTTCATCAATTGGGCACGTAGGGTTTGCATTAATCGGCGTAGCTTGTGCTACGGAAGAGGGGATAGCTGCAGTATTAATCTATATGGTAATATATGTAATCATGAATGTTGGAGTTTTTGCGTTTATATTAAATATGGAACGTGAAGGAGTTGCAGTGACAAATATTGAAAGTTTAGCCATGTATTCTGATGTTTCTCCAGGACAGGCCTTTTTCTTAGCTATCCTTTTATTTTCTTTAGCGGGTATACCTCCATTAGCAGGATTTTTTGCTAAATTTTATATTTTCTCTGCTGCAATAGATTCTGGATTGATTTGGCTTGCTATTTCTGGAGGTATAGCATCAGTGGTGGCTGCTTTTTATTATTTGAGAATTGTATATCTAATGTACTTTGGCGAAAGTAAGGAACTGTTGACTGGGTCTATGCCCGTAACACATTGGATTTTATTTGTTGGAGCTGCTTTATTAATGCTTGTGGGAACCGTTAACCTTTATGGTTTGGATGGGCCAGCGAAAGTTGCTGCATTTAGTTTGTTAAATTAAATGGAAAAATGGCCTGTTGGGATAGATTTGTTTGAATATCCATTTTTGGATAGTACCAACGCTGAAGGAAAAAGATTAGCATTTAAAAAGGAAAACAAGACTTGGATTTTTACGCATAAACAGATTGAAGGTAAGGGGAGCAGAGGTAGAGCTTGGTTTTCCGACGATCATAACTTCACAGCTTCGTTTTTATTTTATCCTCAGGGTACTCTGAAAGAATTCGCCCACAGAACTTTTATCGCATGTTTGGCACTTTTTGACTCGCTTGTTTTTTCTGGAGTGAAGCCAGACCAGTTAATTTTGAAATGGCCAAACGATGTTTTGTTGAATGAAAAAAAAGTATCAGGCATTTTGTTAGAAACAACTCAGTCCCCATATTCTAAAAGGATTGCTTTGATAATCGGTATAGGAATAAATCTAATTTCTTCTCCTAATCTGACAGATGTAAGAAGTTTGAATATTCTACCAACATCATTAAAAACGGTATTAGGAAACCAAACCCCATCTGCCCAGCAAATGCTGACCTATTTAGCTAATTCGTTGCAATATTGGGAAAAAGTATATAGAGATGAAGGGTTTTTATATGTTAAGAATGCATGGTTAAATTTGTCATATAAGTTAGGATCACTGGTGAAAGTTTGCATTAAGGGAAAGGAGATTCAGGGTTGTTTCCAAGGAATTTCTGATGATGGATCCCTCCTGCTTGAAATTAATGATAAGATCATGGAATTGAGTGTAGGAGATGTTTTTTTCAATATTGAAACCAGATCAAATGCGATAGTTTAAGAAATATATTATGGGACGCGAAAAAAAAATACTTTTCATTCCGTTAGGGGGATGTTCTGAAATCGGAATGAATATGTACCTTTATGGGATCGATTCTGGAGAGAAAACTGATTATATCATGGTTGATGCGGGAGTAACTTTCCCAAATCCAGAATATACCCCTGGTGTAGAACTTATAATGCCAGACACGACCTTTGTCGAAGACAATCTTGAAAATGTAAGAGCAATTTTTATTACTCATGCCCATGAAGACCATATTGGATCTTTAACACACCTCTTCGAATACATAGAGGCTCCTGTTTATTGCCAGAAATTCACTTCTCTTATTGCAAGGTCTAAGATTGAGAGGGGAGGTGGAGATTCCAGTTTAGTAAGGATTGCAAAGCCGTATCCGCGCATGATAAAGGCTGGTTCTTTTAAAGTAGGATTCATAAGCATGTCCCACTCAATACCGGAAGCTTCAGGTCTAGTCATTGATACCCCTTGTGGACGCATATTCCATTCTGGTGATTTTAAGATTGATAAGTCACCTATTTTGGGAGAACCATTCAATTCTAGAGTACTGAGTGAGATTGGAAAAACAGGAGTTATGGCATTAATTTGTGATAGTACAAATGTTTTCAATGAACATTCGGGTAGATCAGAGGCAACACTCTTTGATAACTTTGTTAAGTTGTTTGAACCTGTTGAAGGAATGATCGTTGCTACAACATTTGCATCAAATCTGGCAAGGTTAAAAATGTTAGCAGAAGCAGCTCAAAAGGTTGATAGATCCTTGGTGATATTAGGTCGTGCTATGAATAATATGATTAGTTTTGGTCGAGAGAGTGGGGTTCTGAAGGACTTTCCAGAGATTATTCCCCCCAGAGATGCCAAGATGATACCAAGGAAAAATTTGTTTATCCTAGCCAGTGGTAGTCAAGGTGAACCAAGAGCAGCATCAGCTCAGCTTGCCAGGGATGGCTATATGGGTCTATCTATCCAGCAGGGGGACATATTCTTGTTTTCATCAAAGACCATTCCGGGAAACGAGTTAAGAGTCGGAGCAATTATTGATAGACTGGAAAGGCGTGGAGTAGAGGTAATAGAGGATACTTCGGGATTGTATCATGTATCGGGACATGCAAATAAGCCTGATTTGGAGGATATGCATAAATTGATAAACCCCAGAGTTTTAATACCTATGCACGGAGAATACAGACACCTAAAGGAACATGCAAAGCTAGCAAAAAAGAATGCTATAAGTTCTCTAATTGTCACAAATGGTAAAGTTGCTGAAATACTTCCGAGTGGAAGCGCATCAGTCACGAGAGAGGTGCCGAATGGGCGGGTGTTTTTAGATGGGAGTTTTCTTGTCGATGAGGTTGACGGGGTAGTATCAGATAGAATTAAATTAATGAATAATGGTCACGTTGTGATATCAGTATTAGTCACAAATGAACAGCCTCATTTCAGTTTTGAGCTTGCTTTTTCTGGGGTTCCAACAATAGAGGATTCTAAATCTAGATTAATTTTTAAACTTGAGGAAGGGGTCGATAGTCTTTTAACTCAAAAGATTTACGATCAAAAAAATTGAAATTAGTAATGATCTTCTTGAGGGCGAATGTCGGCGATTGGTAAATAAGTTCTTCAAATCGGAGATAGGAAAGAAACCGCAGATTTCTGTTTGCATTCACAGAGAGGATTATTCTGATTAGTTAATGCTTATTTGCTTTTGAAATATGGTGAGGGGTTGAGAAGAAAATCTGGTATGTGACTATTTGTCTGGAACCAGGGTTTGTCGGCCGAAGATTTATGAGTTTCTTCATATGTTTGAGTATTCGCAGGACTTTCTTTTTGGGGATTCTTTTTATCGGTTGTCTGGTTTTTAGGGGAGTTATTTAAGAGAAAATGCCGTTTATCTATTTTTTGTTTGATAAGGTTTTCAATTTTTTTTATTAAAGGTTCTTCACGCTCAAAACAGATTGTGATTGCTTTCCCAGTTTTTCCAGCCCTGCCTGTTCTTCCTATCCTATGGACATAGTCTTCCAAATTTACAGGTAAGTCAAAGTTAAATACATGACTTACCTCTGGGATGTCCAAACCTCGAGAGGCCACATCAGACGCTATAAGGTGCTTAGTATTACCATTCAAAAAACTACTCAGGACTTTATTCCGTACTGTTTGGGTTAAATCCCCATGCAAAGCTAAATTATCTATCCCTTTTGAATTTAATAACCTGGCCAGTAATTCTACATCCTTCTTTCGATTGCAAAACGTAATTGAATTCTTGAGACTCATCTCATTCTCAATAATTGAATGCAAATGCGAACCCTTCTTAAGAAAGGTATCTTTTCTTGGAACATTTTCAATAAGGTGAATTTTTTGATCAATATCATGAGAAGTAGAACCTTGGGGTGTTACCTCTATTTTAAAAGGGTTCACCAATATTTGGCGGGCGATTAATTCTAACTCAGAAGGCATTGTAGCAGAGAAAAGCATAATTTGCCTATGTGCTGGTAACAGATTAAGTATTTTTTTTATGTCAGGTATGAAACCCATATCTAACATTCGATCACCTTCGTCTATGACTAAGCACTTTGTTTGTGAAAGTAATAATTTTCCCTTTGAGCAATGGTCTAACAACCTACCAGGGGTGGCGATTATAACATCAGGACTTTTAGCTATTGCTTTTTCTTGATCTTTATAACTATTCCCGCCAATTAAAGTAAGGTCTGTTAGTTTAGTATTTTTGCTATAAATCTTGAACGCCTCGGAAATTTGTAGTGCAAGTTCCCTTGTAGGGCACAAGATTAGACCTCGTGGCATCAAAGCTCTGCTCCTATTATTCGAAAGTTTGGAGATCAAGGGCAATAAATAAGAAGCAGTTTTTCCTGTTCCCGTTTGGGCGATCCCTAGCAAATCTAACCCATCCAAGATCCTTGGAATAGCGCCTCTTTGAACATCAGTGGGATCCCTGTACCCGGCATCGTTAATGGCTGAGATGACAGATTCGCTTAAGTTTAAGTCAGCAAATTCGGTTGACATTTTGTTTGTCCCTTTATCGAATTACTTATCTGGTATTATTCCCATTTTATCTTGTATACAAGAAATATTGAACTCATATCGAGAAATAGTTATTCTGTAAATCCAGAGTCGTATCCTATATCGTATGGATATAATTGTACTTAAGTCAATTTACGAGGATTTGGTGGTTAATTTCCCAAAAGCATATAATGGTCTTGAAATGTTGAAGGTATTTTCAATTAAGCACTGGACTGAAAAAACATTTTCCTTTTCCTGTTGTAGACCAAAAAGTTTGCGTTTTAGATCTGGTGAATTTGTTATGATTGGCTTGGGAAATGGTGACAGGCCTCTCTTGAGAGCTTATTCGATCGCTTCTCCAAGTTGGGAGGAGCAGCTAGACTTTTATTCGATAAAGGTTGAGGATGGCCCCCTAACTTCACGATTGCAGAGATTGAGTGAAGGAGATAAAATTTTAATTAAACCAAAACCGGTCGGTACGCTTGTCTTAGATGCACTCCTTCCAGGTAGACGATTAATTTTATTTTCTACAGGTACAGGAATTGCTCCCTTTGTAAGTATAATTAGAGATCCTGATACTTACGAAAAGTTTGATGAAGTAATTCTGACCCAGACATGCCGGTATGAAAAGGAGTTAGGCTATGGAAAATTCATTGTGGACAATATTAACAAAGATGAGCTTGTTAGTAGCTTTGTAAGGAATAACTTACGACTTTTTTCTACCGTAACTAGAGAGACCTCACTTTACACTGGTCGGATGACGCAGTGGCTCAGAACAGGCCGGTTTGATAGTGAAACAGGTCAAGCATTATGCTATGAAAATGATAGGGTAATGATTTGTGGTAGTTTAGATATGCTAAATGAACATAAACAGATTTGTGAAGAAATTGGAATGAAGGAAGGTGCTAATTCCTCTCCCGGACATTTTGTCATTGAGAAAGCATTTGTGGATTAATCATTTAAAACTTGGTCAAAAGTCATTATCATAGCCATTCTTAAGATTGGGTTTCTTTTGTAGAACTAAACTCAATACTTGGAAACTTCTGCTTATTTTTCTCTATGTCCCAATCAATTCTTACTAAGAAAACTAAGTCATTGTCGTTATCTAGTGCAATCTGTTCTCGATTTCCATCTACTAGTTCATTAATTTCATTTTTTGGACCAGAGACCCAGCGGGCACTAACGTATCGAGTTTCTTCAAATTTTACCGGTATTTTATATTCAGATTTTATTCTTTCTAACAAAACATCTAATTGTAAGGTTCCGACAACCCCTACTAATTTTACGTCACCTAGTTCTAAATTAAAAAGTTTAATCATTCCCTCCTCAGCAAATTGCTTTAAGGCTTTATTGAGATGTTTTACTTTTAAAGGGTCAGAAGTACTAACTTTTCTGAGGATTTCTGGAGCGAAAGAAGGTATCCCCAAGAACTTAAGTTCTTCAGTTTCTGTAAAGCTATCTCCAATCATGAATTGTCCGTGGTTGGGAATACCTATGATATCTCCAGCCCAAGCTTCGTCCAAAATATTCCTGTCTTGCGCAAGGAAAAAGAGTGGGTTGGAGATGGTAACTAATTTGCCTGATCTGACATGTCTTAATTTCATTCCTCTTTTAAATTTCCCCGAACAAATTCTAACAAACGCAACTCTATCTCTGTGCCTATGATCCATGTTGGCCTGTACTTTAAAAACAAAACCGGACACCTGTTTTTCGCGCGGTTCTACTGTTCTTTTATGGCTTAACCTTGCTTTAGGGGGTGGCCCCAGCTTTCCTATATTATCCAGAAGTTCTGAAACCCCAAATGAAAAAATAGCTGAACCAAAGAATAACGGAGTAAGTGATCCTTGAAGAAATTCTGAAATTTTAAAAGATGGTGTTAATGATTTGATAATTGAAATGTCTTCTTGAGTTTTCCCCCAATTTTTCTCACTTACCTTTTCAAACAAATCCTTCAGATTTTTGGGATCTAATGTACCTGCGTGGGCTTTATTAAACTTGTTAGATTTGTCTATAAGATCAATTGTGTCTGTTTCCATATGGTAGCATCCAATAAAATCCTTTCCCAAGCCAACGGGACAGTTCAATGGTGACACCTCCAGAGCTAAATCTTCTTGAATTTCATCGATGATTTCAATTACCTCTCTGCTCTCTCTATCCATTTTATTACAGAAAGTGATAATTGGGAGATCTCTTAAGCGACAAATTTCAAACAATTTTCTAGTTTGACTCTCAATACCTTTAGCACCATCAATTACCATAACCACAAAATCAACAGCTGTGAGTGTCCTGTACGTGTCCTCAGAAAAATCAGCATGACCTGGTGTGTCTACCAGATTTAACCAAAAATCTTTGTATTCGAATGACATTGCCGACGTGGATACCGAAATCCCTCTGGATTTCTCTATTTCAATGAAGTCTGACGTAGTTCTCCTAGCATTGGCTTTAGCTCTTACTTGCCCTGCCATGTTAATGGCACCAGTTTGTAATAGTATTTTTTCAGTTAGTGTCGTCTTACCTGCATCTGGATGAGAAATGATAGCAAAAGTGCGTCGCTTAAGTATGTTACTTGAGGTCGATTTATTTGTCCTACTATACGACTGCATTTGGATTTCCTCTTTTTTGAGTAGGTTATTTTCTGGATATTTTATAACTGTAGAATGTATGTTGAGTTTATTGAAAATTAGGATTCTACTGTCACACTAACGGTTTTCCGACTCAAGCAACATAACCTTTGAAATATTATTTTGTTGCTATAAATTATTAATTAAAGGTATTTTTTGAAAGTGAAAGAGAATTTATTATGGATCTAGGAATTAAAGGAAAAAAAGCTATCGTATGTGCTTCATCCCGAGGTTTAGGTTTTGGGTGCGCAGAAGCTTTAGCACAGGCTGGAGTAGATGTCACAATATGTGCGCGACAAAATGAGGAGCTTTTAAATACGAAAAAAAAGCTAATTAAGTTTGGTGTTACAGTGACTGCAGTTTGTTGCGATGTCACTACAGAATCTGGACAAGCAATGTTGCTTCAAGCATGCCCAGAGCCTGACATCCTGGTAAATAATGCAGGAGGACCTCCTCCAGGAGTTTGGTCTGAGTGGAGGCGAGAAGACTTTATTTCGGCATTAGATGCAAATATGCTTACCCCTATCTCTCTTATTAAAATGGTATTGCCTGGCATGATAGCAAAAAAATGGGGAAGGATAGTAAACATCACTAGCCAGACTGTCAAGGCTCCAGTGCCAGCTTTAGGTTTATCTAATTCCGCTCGCGCGGGGCTAACCGGCTATGTTGCTGGAACATCACGGCAGGTAGCGAAACATGGCGTTACAATCAATAATTTGTTACCTGGGCCTCACGACACGCAGCGATTAGTTGATCTTGACAATTCACTTAGCAAAGAAAACAAGATCTCATACAAGGCGGCCAGGGATAGTAGAATGGCTACGATTCCCATGGGCAGGTATGGGACTATTAATGAGTTTGGCAATGCATGTGCTTTTATTTGTTCACAGCATGCAGGTTTTATGGTAGGTCAGAATATTCTTTTGGATGGAGGTGCAGTAAATTCTACCATTTAGGATAGAATATTTACCTTCATATTTTTTTAACAGAAATTTAAATTCATTACTAAGATGCGTCACGAATATAGTCTGCAATTATGGGATATAACAAAGTCATTTGATTCAGTATCTGTAGTTAGAGATTTAAACCTATCCTTAATGCCAGGAAAAATCACCTGCCTGTTGGGGCCATCCGGTTGCGGCAAATCAACCACGCTTCGCATAGCAGCAGGATTGGAGAAACAGGATAAGGGAAAGGTTTTTATTGATGGGAAACTCATTTCTTCCGCAACATCAGCTCATATGCCGCCTGAGAATAGGAGCGTCGGCTTTATGTTTCAGGATTTTGCTTTGTTTCCTCATTTGACTGTTAAAGGAAATATTGAATTTGGGTTAACCAGCAAACAAAGTTTGGTTGCCAAAACCCAAGCTTCTAAAGCTTTACTCCGGAAGATAAACCTTGAGGGTTATCAAGATAAATATCCTCACATGCTTTCGGGGGGAGAACAGCAAAGAGTTGCATTAGCAAGAGCTATAGCTGCCGCACCTAAAGTAATGCTGATGGATGAACCTTTTTCAGGACTTGACAAGAGGTTAAGAGATGAAATAAGGGAGCAGTCTTTACAACTAATGAAAGAGGAGGGTACAGCAGTCTTACTTGTGACCCACGAGCCAGAAGAAGCAATGCGCATGGCTGATAATATTGCCCTCATGAGAAAAGGGAGAATTGTTCAACAAGGGGCGCCCTATAATATCTATAATAAACCGATTGATAGTAAATCGGCTGCCTTTTTTTCAGACATTAATATGCTGACAAGTCGGGTTAAAAATGGGAGAACTGAAACTCCATTTGGACCATTTATTACGCCTGGCTTTTCAGAGGGATCAGAGGTTGAAATAATTATTCGGCCACAGCACTTGAAGATTGATTTTGATAGAAATGGCAAAGGTCCTAACCCTACCGTTCAAGATGGTGTTCCGGCTAGAGGAGTGGTTTGCTCCTCTAGATTTTTAGGGAAAGAAAGCATCATAGAGTTACGCATGGAAACAGATGGGTCAAGACTCCGAACTTCAATACCAGGAGTTTTCTTGCCTGAATTGGGTACTCCACTATGGTTGTCCATGAGGAGAGACCGTTGTTTTGTGTTCCTGAAAAATCACGAGCCTTAAAAGTAGATTTTGGATGTGTTTACTTTTTGGCTCAGACATTATATTTAAGTTAAGACAAAAGAAAAAATTACAAAGGATCCTGAGAAGGACAAAATTTTCAATGGGAGAATTTCAATGCTTAATAATATTGGCTTACCCGGCATCTTATTAATAGCAGTTGTTGTACTGGTACTATTTGGAAGAGGAAAAATTTCTGGTCTCATGGGTGAGGTAGGTAAGGGTATAACTAGTTTCAAAAAGGGTATCAGTGAAGGGAAAGCCGAGCTCGAGAAAGCAGAGGAGGAAGCTGTGTCTGAAGTGAAAGATGTTACCCCAGAAAAAGATAAAAGCTGAATGCAAATTTAAAAAGTTAATTTGTCACAAATCTTAAGTTCGTTAGAATGTTTGATCTCGGTTGGCTCGAATTAATGGTAATAGGTGTAACGGCGCTGATTGTGGTAGGGCCAAAGGAGCTACCACAGTTGTTCAGAACAGTCGGTCGTTTTTTTGGAAAAGCGAGGGCCATGGCTAGGGAGTTTTCTCAGAGTATGGAAGATGCGGCAAACGAGAGTGGTTTGAAAGATGCTACTAAGACTTTGAATTCTATAACTGAGCTGCATGAAAAAGCGAAGAGTCCTATCAAAGATCAGGTGGTAAAAAATTTTAAAGAGCGTATTAACCCAATAAAGGATACAATTGATTCTACTGGCAATTTCGAGATTGACGCTGGCTCAATAAATGAGAAAACATTAAAGAAAAGTGGTAGTGAGACCGACAAAACGGTTGAGAAGAAAAAAAATAGAAAAAGATCTTAAAGTGGAAGGTTGAAATAGATATCGGTTTATATTTCCTATAACCGCAAACACTACGCTGGTTTAGAGATCTCTAGGAATTGAAGAATGGATGAAAAAAAAAATGATATAGATGAGAGTGCTGCTCCGCTTATAGAGCATTTAGCCGAACTGCGAAATCGCCTAATAAGATGTGTTGTTGCTTTTGCATTATGTATGATCCTGGCATTTTCGGTTGCATCACATATTTTTAATTTCTTAGCTAATCCAATAGTAGAGATTTTACAACAGAATGGGCAATCTCCAGACTTAATTTTTACAGGCTTACAGCAGGGTTTTATGGTTAACATCAGAATATCACTGTTTGGTGGGTTCATTTTGTCCTTTCCTTATGTGAGTTTTCAACTTTGGAAGTTTGTTGCTCCAGGTCTGTATAAAGATGAAAAAAATGCTTTCCTTCCCTTTCTGCTGGCATCCCCTTTACTATTTATTCTCGGTGCTGCTTTTGCTTTTTATATAGTTATGCCTTTAGCATTTGACTTTTTTCTGGGTTTTCAGCAAGAGAATGAAAATATCTCAGATTTGGTTGGAATAACTTACTTAGGCACTATTAATGAATATCTAGGATTAACAATGAAATTTATTATTGCTTTTGGGGTTTGCTTTCAATTGCCAGTACTACTAACACTAATGGGAAAAGCAGGATTAGTTTCATCTGAAACCCTTGCAAAATCAAGAAAATATGCAGTTGTAGGAATTTTAGTTCTTGCGGCAGTAGTGACTCCTCCTGATGTAATAACCCAAATAATCCTTTTTACGGTGGTATATGCTCTTTATGAAGTATCAGTAATACTAGTCAAATGGGTAGAAAAAAAACGTGAGCAAGATCTCAGTAGTTACGATGTTTCCGAGACAAGTTCAAAAAGTCCTGAAACGAAGAATCAATAATTCTTCCATTGGGGGGAGTGAATGGATCATTCAAATGAAAAAGTTTTTTTAAGGATAGCTGAAGCATTAGAGCGAATAAGTCCCCCAGAAAAACCGCTCACAGATTTGAAAGAGGGAAACAGTTATATATGGAAGTCCCATCCTGACCGCTTGATTCCAATGCATGCGGATTCGAAAATTTCTCTCAACCTTTTAGTAGGGATAGAAGAGGTAAAAAAACAGCTCTTAAAGAACACACTTCAGTTTTCTAAGGGTTTCCCAGGTAACAATGTATTGCTCTGGGGCGCCCGTGGAACAGGAAAATCATCTTTAGTGAAGGCAGTACACCAAATAGTCTCTAAAGAGTTTACGGATTTAAAGTTGGTTGAAATTCAAAGAGATGATTTAAGATCGTTAGACCGATTACTTTCTATCTTGGCTTTAGTAGGACAGGGGCACAAATATGTAATCTTTTGTGATGATTTATCATTTGTAGGCGAGGATAATGAATATAAGATATTAAAAACCTTGTTAGAGGGAGGAATCGTGGAGAAACCCGATAATGTCTTATTTTACGCAACCTCGAATCGAAAGCACCTAATTGCTAGAGAAATGGTTGAAAATGAGCAGTCAGTTGGAATATCATCCTCGGAGGCTATAGAGGAAAAGGTGTCTTTATCTGATCGCTTTGGGTTAGTTTTAGGTTTTTATCCGTGTAGCCAAAAACAATATTTAGAGATGGTTCTCTTGTATCGCGATGCATTCAATATTCCTATAGGTAAAGAACAATTATATGAGGATGCGATAGAATGGCAGCAGGCACGTGGCGCGAGATCGGGAAGGGTTGCTTGGCAATATATACTTAATTTAGCTGGTAGGCTTGAGGTTTCCTTAGACCAATCTCATTGAGTGCGCAGTCAAAAATGGTTTGGAAGCGATTTCTTATTGAAGCAAAGGCTCTGGATCTAAACTCTTAGTGCCTTTGCGCAGCTCAAAATGAAGGTAGTTGTCTTTTCCTGAACTGTTTTCATTGAGGAACGAATTTTCTACCTCGCCAATGAATTGGCCTTTAACTACTCTATCACCTTTAACAACCTGGAGTTTTCTCAATCTTCCGTAAATACTTATTACAGATTTGTCATGCTTAAGAAGTATAATTTTCCCAAGACCTCCAACAGGTTTTGAAATAAGTGCTACTACCCCGTCTGCCGTTGCCCTAACTTGGGTGCCTGGGGTAGCATAAAAATCAATTCCTTCATTTTTTTCCTGGGTTGCAGTGGGATTGTATCGTCTAAGTATTTTTCCCTCCACAGGTCTTAAATACGGTTTTGCTATTATTGTGAGTTCAGATTCGGCCTCAATTTTGGTGGTACTAGAATCTTCTGATGAAGAGGAGTTCTCGCCAGATTCAGTGCTAATTTCGGAGCTTGCATTATTCTTTACAACAATATTTCCTGATTCAGGAATTTCTTTCTCTGAAGTATTATTGTAGGAACTCGGTACAGATGTAACCGGTATAATCAGTTCGCGCCCAGTGATAAGCTTTAAATTTGCATCCAATCCATTCCATTTTGCGAGAGAAGTAACTGAAACGTTATAGAGCCGTGCGATAGAGTAGGCGGTGTCGCCAGCCTCTATTCTATGCCTTATAGGGTTATCGGGGGTTCCAAGACTTTTTTTGTCGCTCCCTTCTGATCCTGTTATAGCTTGTCTCGCCCCCTCTTGACTCCATTCCGAGGGAGTATCCACTAAATCTCCAGATACTTTTACTGGTAAGGCAAGCACTTCATCTTTTCTAGGTAAATAGTTGGGGAGTACTCCATTATATGATGCTAGCCTTTCAGGATCTATGCTCAATCTTTCTGCTATATCTTTAACTTTTTCCGTTCCTGTAGCTACAATGATTTGATAATCTTTGTAGGTAATAACCCCACGGCTGTCGGGGAGGGGTCTCTCTAATATAGAATAACCAGGAAATGTAGGGTCTTTTGATTTATTATAGTGCAATGAATCGTTACGGGATTGGCATGAACTAACAATAAAAATTATCAAAACGATCAAGACTTTGTTTGAAATCATTTTACATTCCTTCTTGAATAGCTATACCTTCCACCAATGGCACAAATCGTACGTTGGCAATCTCATCATAAATAACCTGCATAGGCTCTTTACGCAATCTTATAAGAGTTTGATCTGATTGTGGTAATCCAATAGGAAGAACCATTACTCCACCAACTTTCAGTTGACCTAATAGAATTTTTGGAACATCTTCTGCAGCAGCGGTGAGAATGATACGATCGAATGGGGCTTGTCGTTCAATCCCTTGAGAGCCATCCCCTAAAATCGTTGTAACATTGTTAAAACCATTTTCGTGTAACAACTTTTGTGCCTTGATTTTTAGTTTCTCATGTCGTTCGATAGAATAAACTCGGCGAGATAATTTAGAGAGAATTGCAGTTTGGTATCCAGATCCAGTTCCTATCTCTAAAACCTTACAACGGCTAGTCAAATTCAATTTATCTGTCATAACTGCAACCAAAGAAGGTTGACTGATTGTTTGTCCGCAATCTATCGGTAGTGGAATATCTTCCAACGACTTGGCCTTAAATATGCCATCTAAAAATAGACTTCGATCAGTGGTTTCCATAGTCTTAAGGACGCGGTTGTCCTTAACTCCTATTTTTTTCATTGTCAAAATTAGTTTGAGTTTTTTTTCGGTGTTATTCATCTAAAAATAAGTATTCTAGTTCCCTGTTTTTTTCAGGCCAATTTATTTCAGTTTTTAGAGCTGAAATAGTGATATAATTAGAGTCAAGAAGTTGTGCATCGGATTTTGGTGATGGCATAGTGTCTTTAGCCTTATGATTTATCCACAAAAAAGTTTTCCCTGTTGGTGAAAGCTGGGCTATCATAGAAAATGACTTATCTTGCCTTAAACCAGTTTGACATACTTTCATCCCTCTTACACCTGTTTGATCACAGGCGGGAAAATTCACATTATAGAAACCATTAAAATTTTTCTCACAGAAGGGATTATCTGATAATAGTTTCTGACAAACTTTTGTTGCATAGTATCTGGCTGAATCAAACTCATCAGAGGATTCGAGTGTTTCTTTTGAGTAAGATTGACTTAAAGCTATGGAGCGTATGCCATTAATTGCACCCTCCATAGCTGCACCAACTGTACCTGAATACAAAACATCTTCCGAGATATTCTGTCCTCTATTTATACCAGAAATAATCAAATCTGGTTTGTTCTCTTTCATTACGTAGTGAATTCCAGCTAAAACGCAATCTGCTGGAGTTCCCTCTACACTGAAAGAATTTTCTCCTATTTTTTCTATCAGGCTGGGCCTAATATAGGATGTGCTATGAGCAACCCCTGACTTTTCAGAAGAAGGCGCCACGGTAATAACTTTTCCTTTTTCGCCAGCAAGAGACAGTGCTACATCTTGAGCAACCTTCAGGCCTGGAGCAAAAATTCCGTCGTCATTTGTTAACAAGATTTGCATAGGTTATTCCAATTCTCCTAACTCATTTAATGTACGAGCTCCTCCCAAGTAACTTTTGAGACATTCTGGGATTCCTACTTTACCCTCCTTTGTTTGGTAATTTTCAATGACCGCTATTAAACAGCGTCCTACTGCTAAACCAGATCCATTTAACGTGTGTAGGAAAGCAGGTTTGCTTTCTGGGCTTTCCTTAAATCGTGCATTCATCCTTCTAGCTTGGAAGTCACCACAATTAGATATTGAAGATATTTCTCGATAACGGTTCTGACCTGGAAGCCAAACCTCTAAATCAAAGGTTT
>CACIIZ010000026.1 GCA_902586855.1 uncultured Alphaproteobacteria bacterium
TGATACATTTCTAGCTGTCGTCGGTATCCCTTGGGATATTCATATTCTCTCCAGGTCCTGTCCCAATCAAAAACTTTTTTGGAAGTACTCTTGACGTCAGAAATAATAAGTTCTCCGTTTGGTTTGATCCAGACATCATCTATGGCTCCATAAAACTTAAAACCATTTTCCGCATCATTAAAGCTGATGCCTTGCCGAAAATTTCTCCATCGATCGATGTCGGGGTGCTTGAATGGAACGGCATCGATACCGTTTTCTATAAATAATGGGTGGGGTTTTTCTTTATCTCTGTAGTAATCAAATTCATTTTTGCACAAATTATCTACAGCACTATTTAATGTGAATGGCAGGCTTTTTATTGAGACACGGTGTTTATACTTTAGAATAAAGCACCTTTTACAATTAAGAGAAAGTTCGACTGCTGACCGACTTAACTTTATCATCATTTCATTTAAGATGATTTTCAAATAGGAGTCAAAAGACTAATTTTTTGAAAAATTTATAATGTTTCTTCGACGATTTATCTAAAGAGTATCATTAAGGGTTTTTGATTTTATCATTTGACTTTAGTAATAACAATTATTATTGCGTTTTAGGTATAGAAAACCAGATTTGAATTGATTGATGGAAGAGAACATATTTAAAAGTAAGAACACCCCAACACACTGGTCCTTCAGTGGTAGGGCGAGTATCAATCTGATACTTATATTTGGATTTATTCATTGGTTTTGCGTTCTAATTTTAGGTGTGGATCAGACTAAAATATTCACTCTGGTCCTAAGACCATTTTCCTACATATCATGGGTTTTTGCATTGGTATTTTTGGCTTTGATATTGCGCATTATCGTCTTTGATATATTATTGGAGTCTCGTGACCCTGAAAAAAAATAGCATAGTGCGTAAGATTTTTCATTATCACTTGAAGCGCGTCTTTATATATGATCTCTTCGATGTAAGTGGTAAATTAGGCGATTATTAAAGATCCTAAAATGGGAATGTGTTGGTGGAATCATGTGGATAAGATATTGAATGCTCGATAGATTATTACTGAAAAAGTGGTTATTTTGCTTCGTTGCAATCTGACCCTGAAAAAAATGAGGCTCGAACCTAGTGAAAAACAGGAAAGTAGATTTGGATAAAGAAATGCGATCTGATAAAAGCATTTCCAGGCAAGTTTTGGCCAAAAAGGCTGATGGAGAAAAACTGCAAGATTTCTATTCCTCTGTATTTGGAACTAATCAGCAAGAGATCAAAAATAATGCTCGTATTATGCGCCGAAAGATATATTTTTTTGGTTTGATCGTATTAATCATTGTGGGTATTTTATATTTTTTTGTGATAGGTAACATAACTTTTGTTAACCTTACCGAGTAATGATGTTTTAGTTAATGGGAGGGGATAAGTTCGGAAAATGTATTTACAGAGACATTGCAGCGATTAATTAATGAAACTAGACGCGGACATTTCAGTAATAATATTTGAAATTTTTATTATGTAATGGGGTCAACATGGTACGAAATTTTTTAGATAAAATTTATAAATCTGATTTAGCTTTGTCTGCGCCGCAGCTTTATAGAACCTGGGCTTCTTCTTATGACGATGAGTTAACTGAAAACAAATATGTAACGCCGCAAAGGTGTGCTGAAATGTTGAAGAGGTACTTTCCTAGTACTGAGTGCAGGGTATTAGATCTTGGTTGTGGGACAGGCCTTTCAGGTGAGGCTCTTTATAAGTTTGGATTTCGGCAAATAGACGGTCTAGATCTCTCTTTAGAAATGCTTGAATTAGCAAAAGAGAAGTCCATTTATTCGAGATTAATTCATGACAATCTCAATACATTGAGTAAACTTGATCAAAAATACAATGCAATTATTGCGGCAGGTGTGATCAGTCCTGGTCATGCAAATCCAGAGACTATAAGGGTAGCCTTATCTTTTCTCACTTGCTCGGGTGTTTTAGTTTTTTCTCTGAACGACCATGCTTTAAGAAATGCGTCCTTTGACGAAAAAGTTAAATTTGTTTTGTCAGACTCAATGGTGGAGATTTTAGATGAAGAATATGGTGATCATATTATTGACATAAATCTTAAAGCCAAGATCCTTGCGGTTAGAAAAAGGTGTGACACAGCATTTACAGTTTAGGATTTCTAAAGATCTAGCCTTTGAATTACCGTAAATTACTTGTTTGGGAATATTATTTTTAATGAATAAAATTTTGGAAACTACTCCATTCATACATTTGCGTTTGCATACATCCTATTCCTTGCTTGAGGGAGCTATTCGTCCTGAAGAATTACCTTTGTTGTGTAAAGAAGGATCCATGCCAGCTGTTGGTATCACTGATAGTGGTAATTTGTTCGGTGCTCTAGAAATGTCTGAATTATTGATAAAAAGTGGTGTTCAACCATTAATTGGATGTGAGTTCAAATTCAAATCAATTTCAGAGAATCAAGAATCATTAAAGAATAATGATTTTTCTGTTATGGTTTTGATAGCGCAAAGTAGAGAAGGCTATTTGAATCTTCTAAAATTATCTAGCGAGTACTTTCTTAGATCTGAAAACTCTTCTTTAGCACTGATCCCTAAACAATTAGAAAAGTATTCAAAAGGGTTAATAGCGTTGTGCGGAGGGGTGAAAGGTCCGCTCGGATTAAACATTTTGAGGAAGGATTTGACTGCTGCTAATATCAGTGCCCAGTGGTTTAAAAAAATATTTGGTGACAGATTTTATATTGAAATACAGAGGCATGGGTCTGGCCAAAGTCTAAGGACCAAAGATCAAGAAATTACCGAGACTTGTTTGCTCAATTTAGCCTACGACAATGAAATACCAATTGTGGCCACGAATGATGTTCATTTTAAAGACCAAAGTTCTTATGAAGCGCAAGATGTATTGTTGTGCATTTCCCAGAATGCCTATGTAGATCAAGAAGCAGGGAGGAAGAAACTTACCCCTGATCATTTCTTTAAATCAAGTCAAGAGATGAGAGACATTTTTGATGATTTGCCAGAGGCATATAATAATACTTTAGAAATAGCTATGAGATGTACTTTTCGCCCTGAAAAAAGAGACCCTATTCTGCCAAAATTTGCTGATAATGAAAGGGAGGAACTCAGAAGCCAGGCTGCTGAAGGTCTAAGAAATAGAATAAAAGAAAGTGACTCACTGGCTGGTTCTGTTTCCGCATATGAACAAAGGCTAAATGATGAATTAGATATAATTGAAAAAATGGGATTCCCCGGATATTTTTTGATTGTTGCTGATTTTGTCAAATGGGCAAAAAAAAATGGAATACCTGTAGGTCCTGGAAGGGGTTCTGGTGCAGGTAGCTTGGTAGCGTATAGCCTAACTATTACCGATTTAGATCCAATTAAGTATGGGTTGCTTTTTGAAAGATTTCTCAATCCTGAAAGAATATCAATGCCCGATTTTGATATAGATTTCTGCCAAGACCGGCGGGAAGAAGTCATTACCTACGTTCAAAAGAAGTATGGATCAGATAGGGTTGCTCAAATAATCACTTTTGGTGCTTTACTGTCAAGAGCTGCTATTCGTGATGTTGGTAGGGTTCTACAAATTCCTTATTCTCAAGTAGATCGGATAGCAAAATTGGTTCCAGTGGAGGCCAACAAACCAGTTCCAATTTTGAAAGCTCTTCAAAATGAACCGCGTTTATTGGAAGAAAAGGATTCTAGTGAGGCTATAAGCCGAATGTTGGATTATTCCGTTAAGATTGAGGGGCTATTAAGAAATGCATCTACGCATGCTGCTGGAATTGTAATTGGCGACAGGCCATTGGATGAATTAGTCCCTTTATATCAGGACCCACGATCGGAAATGCCCGCCACGCAGTTTAGTATGAAATGGGCTGAAGCAGCAGGACTAGTCAAGTTCGATTTTCTAGGTTTGAAGACACTTACAATAATACGAAACACTGTTGATTTATTAAAGAAAAGGGGTGTCCATGTGGACATCAACAAGATTCCTTTAGATGATACAAAAACATATGATTTGTATTCTAGTGCCCAAACAATGGCAGTTTT
Organism: uncultured Alphaproteobacteria bacterium; assembly: GCA_902586855.1. Taxonomy (GTDB): domain Bacteria; phylum Pseudomonadota; class Alphaproteobacteria; order Rhodobacterales; family Rhodobacteraceae; genus CACIIZ01. Next base: position 4,044 of record CACIIZ010000026.1, read on the forward strand.
CCAAGTTGAAAGTTCTGGAATGCGTTCAGCATTGGTACAATTAAAACCCAACTGTTTAGAGGATATAATAGCTCTTGTATCTCTATATCGTCCTGGACCAATGGAAAATATACCCAAGTTTTGCAGGGTAAAAAACAGACTTCAAGAGAGAGAGCTCATTCACCCTTCAATCGATAGTATCTTGGATGAAACTCAAGGGATCATTGTGTATCAAGAACAAGTTATGGAAATAGCTAGGAAGATGGGTGGATATACTCTAGGACAGGCAGATTTGTTAAGACGCGCCATGGGAAAGAAAATCAAGAAAGATATGGACGCAGAGAGACCAAGATTCATCTCTGGGGCTATGCAACGAGGGGTTGATCAATCTCTAGCTAGTCGGGTTTGGTTGCTCCTTGAAAGATTTGCAAATTATGGTTTCAACAAATCTCATGCGGCAGCTTATGCACTGGTAAGTTACCAGACGGGGTGGTTAAAGGCTAATCATCCAGTAGAATTTATGGCTGCAGTTATGAATAATGAGCTTAATGCAACTGATAAACTGAGCTTGTACAAACAAGAAGTAGAAGATCTGAACATTGAAGTTTTACCACCATCAATAAATCACTCAGAGGATCTTTTTACGGTGAGTGAGGGGAGGATAAATTATGCGTTGGGAGCCTTGAAAAATGTAGGGACTGAGGCCATGAAGACGATAATTATAGAAAGGCAGTCTAATGGTAATTTCACAGACATTTTTGATTTTGCAAGCCGTATCGACTTACGAAAGTTAGGAAAGCGGTGTTTAGAAATGTTGATTGCGGCAGGATCTTTTGATGAACTAATAGCCAATCGTAGAAGAGTTTTCAACGCTTTAGACAGATTGGTTGAATTTTCAACTGCAAGTCTTTCAGATCGGAAAACTGGACAAAATAGTCTTTTTGGTGGAGAGACTGGGGATCTACCTTTGCCCAAACTTCAAAATGTGGACGATTGGCCAAAAAGCGAAAAATTGCAGAAAGAATATGAGTCTGTTGGTTTTTATCTTTCCTCTCATCCTTTGGCAGAATATGTAGAGTCTTTTCATGAGGAGAATATTATTAAGGTGTCTGAAGTCAAAGACGAATTGAGTTCTGGTCCTAAGCTTGTCAGAATCACCGGGTCAGTACTTAGTAAACAAGAGAGGATGTCTAATCGAGGCAACAAATTCGCTTTTGTTCAATTATCTGATCCAACGGGTATCTTTGAAGTTACAGTTTTTTCAGAAATATTAGAGGAGTTTAGACAGAGCCTGCAAGCTGGTCAAAATTTGTTGTTAACATGTGAGGCTTCTTTAGAAGATAGTCAACCTCGATTTTTGCTAAGAAAGGTTGAACAGATTGAGGAGGTTCTTACGGAAGTTGAAGACTTGGGCACAATAATCTTCATGAATGATAAAAAAGCTGTTGCCAGAATTAAGGATCAACTCGAAATATTGAGGGACAACAATACAAAAAAGGGTCCGGTTAAACTGGTGGTAATAAATAGTGAATTTGATGTTGAGTTAGAACTTCCGAGCTCCTATAGAGTAAATCAAGATGTAGTGAATTCTATTAATCATATACCTGGCGTACTGCAAGTTGAGAGGTTCAAAACTAAGGTATCCTCAAAGTTGCCTTGCAGGGAATCTGGGAGTTCCTAAACTAGTCAAGAAAAAAATATACAGGTTCAAACATTGTCTAAAAAGAAAATAAAACTCAAAAGAGCTAAGGCCATCACGCCAAAAGGATTTAGAGACTATTTTGATAGTGATGTAACCGAGCGCCAGACTTTGATAGAAGCGATATGCCAAATTTATGAACTATATGGGTTTGATATACTAGAAAGTTCTGCTGTAGAAACAGTTGAGGCTTTGGGAAAATTTTTACCAGATGTGGATCGACCCAACCAGGGAATATTTTCCTGGCAAGACGATGAAAATGAGTGGCTGGCCTTGAGATATGATCTCACTGCCCCATTGGCAAGGGTTTACTCCCAATATCGAAACAATTTGCCTTTACCATATCGAAGATATTCTTTTGGGCCCGTTTGGAGAAACGAGAAACCTGGGCCAGGCAGATTTAGGCAATTTTACCAGTGCGATGCTGACACTATAGGAGCCCACTCTAGTATTGCTGATTCTGAGATGTGCATAATGTTAGCAAGCATTTTTGAAAAAATTGGCTTCTCTAAGGATCAGTACATAGTCCAACTTAACAATAGAAAAATTCTCTCTGGTATACTAGAGGAAATAAAAGTAATGAATAGCGGAAATGCAGACCAGTACAATGTATCTAGTGAAATAGTATTAAGGTCTATAGATAAAATTGACCGGTTAGGCCACCAAGGTGTCAGAGAATTACTGGGGCCTGGAAGACGAGATGAAAGCGGAGATTTTACTGAAGGTGCCTTGTTGTCTGAGGATCAGATCGACCATATTATGAACTTTGTTTGTCTTGGCGAAAGTAGTAATAATAAGACCCTCAAGGAATTGAAGTACTTAGTTGGCACCTCTTCAATAGGCTTAATCGGGGTAGAGGAATTAGAATCAATTGCACAGCACACAGAAGCTGCGGGGTTCTTTGAGGATCGTATAAAGATAAATCCTGGTACAGTAAGGGGTCTTGGCTATTATACGGGGGCAGTCTTCGAAGCTGAACTAAAGGTAGAAGTCACAAATTTAGATGGTACGGTTTCAGAAATTGGTTCGGTGGCTGGAGGAGGAAGATACGATGATTTAATTAAGCGTTTCACTGGACAAGAAGTACCAGCAACTGGATTATCACTTGGGATTGATCGTTTGGGTTTCGCACTTAATCAATTAAGCAGAGATAAAGAAAATAAAAGAACTGGTCCCGTAATAGTCACTATAATGGATATGGATAAAATTGTGGAATATCAGAAAATTGTGACCGAATTGAGACTTTCAGGTATTAGGGCTGAACTATTTTTGGGGAACCCAAAAGATTTGGGAAGACAGTTGAAGTACGCTGATCAGAGAAATAGTGAGTTGGTCATTATTGCTGGTTCAAAAGAATTTGAGGAAGGAAATGTTCAAGTCAAGGATTTGGCCTTAGGTGCCAGAATATCCAAAAAGATAAAGACCAATATCGAATGGAAAGACCAACCCGCACAGAGCGAGGTGGCTCGTGAAAATCTAATTGAGCATGTAAAGAAATTCATGCAAGGAAAATAGTATTTCAGTTAATATGGGAGAAATTTGAAAGAAATGTTTGTAATGTTCTCTATAACAGAACTAAAAGATTCCAATCTCATGTAGACCTCTTTCCAAACTCAATGGAAGTTGAATATCGTTCGCTGAAAAAGTTTTTAAGTCCCTTGGCGCATTTTCCATTTGGAAGTAGCGCCATCCTTGGAAGGGACGTTTTCTCTGAGCTTCTGTTATGACGATTTGGGAATCTAAGATGATGGAACAGCGTGTGATATTATCCTCTCCAATCGTATCTTCGAGGGCCAAAATCTCTTGTCTTGCCAGAATGAAGCCTTTAAACACCCAATACAGGGATCCTCCATTGAGTATCTCCTTTGCACGCTTAGGACGCATTCGTGTGATATGTTTTGTACAAAGAGTTGAAGAGTGGTCGGTTTTTTCTAACCTTTTTTCCTGCCAGTGATGCAGGTCAAGGACTGTTTGAGCTCCTACGCAAATTTTTATCATATTAATATGTTTCTTCGGCATCCTTTCCTTCCTTGTAAGAATTTCATTGCACATTAGAAATTATTAATCACTAAATCAGACAATGCTAATAACTTTATAAAAAAAACCAACCAAAAATTTGTCTTGACTTTGTCCCATTATATAAATATCCCGTTATTGTTTTGGTGTTTGTGGCCCTTGTGAGAGGAAACCTGTCGCCCAGCCGAAAGGTGGGAAAGGAAAGCATCTTTCACAATAATTGGAAGGAACCAGCCGTGAGCAAACGCACCGCTGCCAAGCATAAAATAGATAGACGTATGGGAGAGAACCTTTGGGGTAGGCCAAAATCTCCTGTGAATCGAAGAGAATATGGACCGGGGCAACATGGCCAAAGAAGAAAGGCAAAGCTTTCTGATTTTGGTATCCAGCTACGTGCTAAGCAAAAGTTGAAAGGCTATTATGGTGATTTGACTGAAAAACAGTTTAGGAGAATTTTTGCCGATGCAGAGCGACAAAAAGGGGACACTGGAGAGAATCTAGTAGGTTTATTGGAGAGACGATTAGATGCTGCAGTATATCGCGCAAAATTTGTGCCTACAATCTTTGCGTCCCGCCAGTTTGTAAACCATGGGCATATTTTGGTTAATGGAAAGAGTGTGAATATACCTTCATACAGGCTCAATGAGGGTGACGTAATCGAATTAAAATCAGAATCCAAGCAGATACCAATGGTAATAGAAGCAGTTTCTTTGCCGGAACGAGATGTCCCAGAATATTTGGATGTAAATCACGGAAAACTACAGGCAAAGTTTGTAAGGGTACCTAATTTAGATGATATACCATATGCAGTTGTAATGGAACCAAACTTGGTGGTTGAATTTTACGCAAAGAATTAAGGGAATATAATATCACTATGAAGAGTATAGTGATCTATTGGATCATCTTAATTTTAGTTTAACGACTGTAACCAGTTTTCTCAGTGTGCTTTGTCCAAAAGCAACTCAATATGGAGTTCATGGAAAGATAAATTAGGTTTTGACCTTTAGTTTTAAAATTTTTAGACGGTTAAGACTTGACCTTTTTAATGGGCCAATCGTTTTTTTAGTACTCATGTCTATTGCAATGCCCATTTCATATGCAACTTGGTCAGTTTTGATAACCAATTTTGTGATAGAAGTTGCCTATTTTTCTGGTGTAGAAATTGGTTGGCTTCACAGCATCAGGGAAATTCCTGGGTTTCTAGCAGTAGCTGTTGTTCTAATGCTAATTTTTTTTCATGAGCAAAGTCTTGCTTGTATTGCACTTATTTTACTTGGCTTAGCAACTGCTATAACTAGCTTTCTACCCAGTTTTCAAGGACTTTTATTAACTACTCTATTGGGCTCTATCGGTTTTCATTATTTTGAAACTGTTAATCAGAGTTTACAATTACAGTGGTTAAGTAAAGACAAAGCTCCTGTTCTCTTAGGACTCTTAATTTCTGTTGGCTCTTTTACTTCTCTTGTTGTCTATTCTATAATAGTATTTGGTTGGAAACCGTTGAATTTTTCCTTTACCTTGATTTTTTGTACGGCAGGCATAGCTACTCTCATAATTTCAATCCTCTCTCTATTCTTATTTAACCAGTTTGAGGTCGCAAATCGGTCAAAGACAAGATTTATCATGAGAAAAAAATATTGGCTTTACTACATACTTGAATTTTTGGCAGGTGCTCGTCGGCAGATTTTTATTGTATTTGCTGTTTTTTTGATGGTAGAGAAATTTGGATTGGAAGTACACCAACTGACGTCTTTATTCCTTATTACTTTTATTTTGAATATACTTTTTGGGCCTATTACTGGCCTGTTCATAAAGAGCTTTGGTGAAAGAGTAGCCTTAATTATAGAGTATTTTGGCTTGATGATAGTTTTTTTGGCATATGCTGGGATTTATATTTATAATTTTAGTGTCACCGTTGCTTGTTGCTTATATATTCTTGATCATCTGTTTTTTACAATGGCCATAGCAAAAAAGACCTATTTTCAAAAGATTTCAGAACCTGAAGATATAGCTCCAACCACTGCGGTGGCTGTTACAATCAATCATATTGCAGCAGTCTTTCTTCCAATTTCTCTAGGCTATATATGGGCGGTACAACCTGATCTGGTTTTCTTTGTAGCTGCTGGATTAGCACTACTTTCATTGATTTTTTCTTTATTTGTTCCACTCAATCCTGCACCTGAAAAAGCTACGATTTTTTCCAAATGTTGACACAAAAAATTCAGATGACGGAACCATATACTTGTTATAATATTTGTTCAAATTCACACTTTTTGGAGGAAGCATGGTTGACACAGAAATATTTCATGATAGGGCCAAAAACTTTAGTTCTACGCAAGAACTTCTGATTTTTCAATTGATAAACGGTGATTTAAACCATTTTGTTTTTGGTGAGCCTTTGGGGTCTACTGAATTATCAGATGCTAGTATAGCTATGTTTGGGATGGGTTGTTTTTGGGGTGTAGAAAAATTATTTTGGAACATAGATGGGGTGTCGATGACCGCGGTTGGGTACTCTGCTGGTTCAACTCAGTTTCCAAACTATAAATTGGTATGCACCCAAGATACTGGCCATAACGAAGTAGTTCTCATACATTTCCGGCCTGGCGAAATTTCTTTTAAAGATTTGCTGACTATTTTTTGGGAATCACATGATCCGACACAAGGCATGCGACAAGGAAATGATATGGGATCTCAATACAGAAGTGGTATTTACACCTTTTCTAAACAGGATCTAGATGTGGCTTGTGACTCTAGGGAGAATTATTCCGCTAAGCTAAAAGGAATTGGTCTAGGTCCAATAACCACAGAAATCTTGCCAGCTACTAATTTCTATTATGCTGAAGAGTATCATCAACAATATTTAGCAAAAAATCCTGATGGTTACTGTTCTTTGCGAGGAACTGGGATTAAGTTTTGAAGTTGGGTTAGGGAATAAAATATTTATTATGTTTTCACCAGGAGGTGTAATTTTTGATCACTTACATTTTAACTGGCCTAATGCGTGATGAAAGCTCTGCTCGGGAAATTAGTTCACTGATTGAAAAGATGAATCCGACGCCTATAGGCACAGGATTTTTTGAACTCGATGAAAGAAACTCTACATGGGAAATAGAAGCCTATTTTACCGAAAGACCTAATACAGGACAATTAGTACTACTCCAAGGTATGTTTAAGGTTGAGTTACACATTTCTGCTATGAAAAAGGTCGATTGGGTGACTAAGGTCCAGAAAAATCTAACTCCAATTTCTATAGGGGTAATATATATACACAGTACACATCATCGAGATAAACTCTCGATAAATAAAAAAAATATTGAAATTCAAGCGGCAATGGCTTTTGGGACGGGTCATCATGCTACCACCAGATCCTGCATTAATTTGATTTTATATCTTTTAAGAAAAAAGGGGAACTTTCGACGTGCGGCTGATATAGGGTGTGGTACGGGAATTCTTTCAATGGTGGCAGCTAAATCCAGTGGGGCAATTATCACTGCACTAGATAACGATTTAACGGCCGTTGAAACTACTCGTACAAATTTCGCTAAAAATAAGTTGTCGAGCCGGAATATTGTTTTGAGGTCTACCGGTCTTAGAAATTCCTTTGTATCAGAAAGGGGTAAATTTGATTTAATCTTTGCAAACATTCTATTCCAACCTTTAAAGAATTTAGTAAAAAGTGTATGCAGATATCTGAAACCTGGTGGCACAATAATATTGTCTGGAATTTCGCAACAGCAAGCAATCACAATTGAAACAATTTACTATAACCATAATTTTAGGAGAGTTAAGGTATTAAAAGAGGGACCTTGGACATCTCTTGTATTGAGATATTGGGGAAAATATAAAACTTGATACCACTAAAACAGGGTTTATTGGGTCTTCATATCTATGCTTTTACATTTACTCCTATTATGGTACCACTTGTTTATAACTGGCAGTGATTGAGTATTGGGGCAAAATGAGGATCATAGGAATTGATCCCGGCTTAAGGAATACTGGGTGGGGAATAATAGACGCAGATGGAGATAACATTTGTGAAGTGGCTAACGGAATTTGTGATACTAGGGCCTCGGACTCTCTCTCTCTGAGGCTGAAAACTATTTTTGAAAAGCTTACCAAAGTTGTTGAACTTCATGGTCCTGACGAAGCTGCAGTAGAAAATACATTTGTAAATAAGGACGCTACAAATACTCTAAAATTAGGTCAAGCAAGAGGTATATGCATGCTTGTGCCAGCTCTTGCCGGTTTGTCGGTTAAAGAGTATGCCCCAAATGCGATTAAAAAAGCGGTAGTGGGGGTCGGACATGCCACAAAGGATCAGATTAAGTATATGGTAAAATTACAATTTCCAAAGACTACGCTTAATGGAGTCGATGCTACCGATGCATTGGCTGTAGCAATATGTCATGCTACTAGCAGGAGATATTCTGTACAGGTTCAGAGTAAACTTATTCCCAGGAGTAAACCAAATGATTGGTAAAATTACTGGGATAATAGATTACATCTCAACTGACCATATTTTAGTAGATGTATCAGGCGTTGGCTACCTTATCTATATAACTAACGCCACTATAAATAAGCTTCCAGGTTCTGGTCAGGAAGTTTCTTTATTTACAGAACTAGTTGTTAAGGAGGAGTTGCTGCAGTTGATCGGCTTTTCTACTCCAATAGAACGGGACTGGTACAAGCTATTGACCTCAGTACAAGGAGTTGGATCTAAAGCAGCCTTAGCATTGTTGGGACATATTCCAATAAGAACTCTATCCAGGGCAATTTTACTTGAAGACTCTGATACAATAAAAGAGGCACAAGGAATAGGACCAAAGATAGCAAAAAGGTTGGTGCTTGAGTTGAAAGGTAAAGTCCCGGACATGCTAACATTGGCAGGTAATTCCACCAAGGTATTGGAAAATATAAGACCTACTGCTCAAGTGGGTAAAGAGAAAAAATCAAATTTAGCTGGAGATGGTTTTGATGGGATGGAAATGGATAACATTAGTAATGCTGAGCTGGATGCTATCTCCGCTCTAGTTAATTTAGGTTATTCACAAATTGACTCATCAAGAGCTGTTGCTCTTGTTGTTGACCAAGGTGATAGAATTTTTGAAGTAGAGGATTTGATCAAGCGGGCACTCCAAGTCTTGGTGAAAAAGGAATAGACATGGTAAATGATGACCAATTGCTTAGGGAACCAACCAACAGGGAGGAAAAACTGTCTTCGACCAGGCCCAAGAGCTTTGAGGATTTCATTGGCCAGCATGACATTAAAAAAAATTTATCCGTTTTTGCGGAATCTGCTAAAAAACGGGATAGTGCTATGGATCATGTGCTTTTTTATGGACCACCGGGTCTAGGTAAAACGACTTTAGCGCAGATAATTGCTCACGAATTGGGAGTGAATTTTAGGATGTCTTCTGGACCAGTTTTGACAAAAGCTGGAGATTTAGCAGCTCTTTTGACTAACCTTGAGCCTAGAGATGTTCTATTTATTGATGAGATCCATAGACTTAATCCACTGGTTGAGGAGGTTCTTTATCCTGCTTTGGAAGACTTTGCTCTTGACTTGATGATAGGTGAGGGCCCTGCCGCTAGATCGGTGAGAATTGACCTCCAGCCATTTACCCTCATAGGTGCCACTACTAGATTAGGCTTATTAACTACTCCTCTTAGGGATAGGTTTGGTATACCTACAAGGTTACAATTTTATCAAGTGAGTGAATTGATTCTTATTATACAGAGGTTGGCAGGTTTATTGGAATGTAAGATTACTGAGACTGGAGCTTTAGAAATCGCTAAACGAGCTCGAGGTACTCCTAGGATAGCAGGTCGGCTGTTAAGAAGGGTAGTGGATTTTGCTATTGTTGAAGGGAATGGAGAGGTAACGAGAGAGATAGCTGATTTGGCATTGAGTAGACTAGGGGTTGATGAATTAGGGTTAGACTCTGCTGATCGTAGATATTTATTGTATCTCGGTGAGCATTATGATGGGGGGCCTGTGGGAGTTGAAACCATAGCTGCCGCACTTTCAGAACCAAGAGATGCCATAGAGGAAGTGATTGAGCCATTCTTAATTCAAGAAGGTCTATTACAGAGAACACCGCGTGGTAGGATCCTAGGTTCAGGGGCGTGGTCTCACTTAGGAATAGAAAATCCTAGAACGGCCAATACCAGTAAGAAAGATCTTTTTTTAAAATAAGGTCAAAGAAAAATTTGGTAATTATAAAATGAATATATTTAACTGCAGGGTTTATTATGAAGATACTGATGCTCTAGGTATCGTCTATTACGCAAATTATCTCAAGTTTATCGAGAGAGCCAGAACGGAGTCTTTGAGAGATTTAGGGATATTCCAAAGCCTAATTAAAAAGAAATATGATTTGGTTTTTGTCATAAGAAAAATATCTGCTGAATACTGCCTGCCTGCGAGGCTGGATGACTATATGGAAATAAGAACAGTTTTCCTCAACATCAGGCGGGTAACATGCGAACTTAATCAAGAAATACTTGTTGAGGGCAATACAATTTTCAGGGCTAAGGTGAAGCTCGGTATTCTTGACTCTAAAGGTCATCCCAAGCAACTGCCGAATTGCATTAAAGATAAATTCAAAAAATTAATGAAATAAATGTATTAAAATCTCCAATTAAATGTATAATGCGACAAAATAAATAATAAAAAATATTGAGGTAAGAGCATGGGTTCGGAGGCTGTATCGACAGTCCAGCAGTTGGATTTTTCTTTAATGGCCTTATTTATTAGGGCTACATTAACAGTTAAGATAGTGATGTTGATACTGCTTGTATCTTCGGTATGGTCATGGTCGATAATTATCCAAAAATTTTTTGATTACTCTAAGGCGAAAAGGGAGACAAAATATTTCCATGATGCTTTTTGGTCTGGGGAACCTCTTGAAGAGTTGTCTGAACGGTTAGGCCCAGAACCAAAAGGTGATAGCGAGAGAGTTTTTGTGGCAGGAATGACGGAGTGGAGAAGATCTCATAGACCCGATGGAGAGCTAATCACTGGAGCACAAGCTAGAATTGATCGATCAATGAATGTTGCATTAACTAGGGCAAGTGACAAGTTGAATTCAGGATTATATTTCTTAGCCACAGTGGGATCAACAGCACCTTTTGTCGGATTATTTGGGACAGTTTGGGGTATAAAAAATTCATTTGAAGAAATTGCTCTGCAACAGAGTACAAACCTTGCTGTTGTGGCTCCAGGAATTGCGGAGGCCCTTCTGGCCACGGCATTAGGGTTGTTAGCAGCAATACCAGCAGTTATATTTTACAATAAGTTGTCTGGAGACTCCGACAGGATTGTTGCGGAGCAAGAGAGTTTTGCTGATGAATTTTTGCTAATTCTATCTCGTCAACTGGAAAGTAGAGGCCGCAGGGTTTAATTATGGCTGGAAGTTCTTTGCAAAAAGCTTCGGGAAGAACAGGAGGTCGAAGGCAGTCTAAGCGGAATGGACATCGTTTGATGTCCGAGATCAATGTTACTCCTTTCGTGGATGTAATGTTGGTACTTCTTATAATCTTCATGGTTGCTGCACCCTTGCTAACTGTGGGTGTGGAGATTGAATTACCTAAAACGGCAGCTAAGGCATTGCCCTCAGAAAAAGAGCAACCGCTTGAATTGAACCTAACTGGAGATAAAGAACTACTATTGCAAGAGAGCAAAATAGAATTTGAAGAATTGATACCGAAGCTGAAGCTTGTTGCGAAAGAACGAATGGATGATCGAATATTTCTGAGAGCTGATGGAACTAATGATTACGCCACAGTAATGCAGATTATGGGTGCTTTGAACAGAGCAGGTTTCAATAGCATTTCATTAGTGACGGATGGTGGCGGGCCTACACTAGATTGAAGGAAAATAAGTGCTATGAGAAGTGGATTAGTCATATCAGGATCTGCGCATGGCTTAATAATGATTCTGACAATTGCGCATGGAATATTTATATTTTCTGAACCTTTGAACTTGTCCGCCAAACCTCTAGATATTCATATAATTTCTGAAGCTGAATTTGATGCGGAAACGTCAGTCCCTCCTGTTGTAAATATTGATCATAATGTACAGGAACAAAAAGTGTCAGAACTTTCAACCACGACCATAGAGGAAGCCGAATCTCTTAGTAACATGGATGAGGTGAAGCAGCATGATTTAACTAAAATGTTTGAATCAGATGTAGTTGATCCCAAGCCTCCAACTACTGTTGAGATTAAGGAAACAATTATTGAAGGAAAGGAAAAAAAGCTAGATTTGACCCAAAACATGCTTGATCCTAAAATTGCCGAGTTGGAAGAAAAAAATTTGTTAAGTCTTAATGATAAAGGAAATGAAATTAGATCATTAGAAAAACCTTCGTTAGAAAAACCGATCGCGAGGAATGAAGACAGAATTGACAAGATTGCTTCTGACAATAAAGATACTCAGAGTATTAGTGATACTGATGCATCACAAATCACTGACTCAGCTACCGACCCAAAAATAATAGAAAAGACTACTGAGGTTAAGATAGAAAACAAAGCAGCTTCGACTGAAATTACACCAGACGGAATTAAAGATGCGCCCATTGTCCTTTCAGGAGCAGTAGAGACCGCTGTCGTTCCGCCATCTAGGGAAACTAACCAAGTTGATGAAGAAAAAAAAATAGATAAGAAAACTAGCGAGCAAAGTCATATAAATAGTTTAGTTGCTTCTCTTAGTGAAGACCTGGCGGGCGATGCGACTTCATCAAGCATGGTAGTATCTACTATGGAAAAACTAAAATTGCGAAAAAGTATTAACCAGTTAATTGGCCGATACTGGAACAAAGGCATTTTAATTGGGGGGTCGGATTTTGAGAATTACATAATAGAAGTAGAAATTCTACTGGATAGCAAGGGGAATATCATAGGTGATGTTCGTCCCGTAAAGCCAGTCAAACCCTCTGGTCGTTATGCTATAGCATTTAGGGAGGCAAGTAATGCAATAAGGGCGGCAGGTAGGATCCCAATACCCTCGGAAAAGTACAGGAATGGTTTGAGGTTAAAATTAACTTTTGATCCAGCATCTGGAATTGGTTTTGAGTGAATGTCGTTAGACTATTTAAAATTCAATGGGAAGAGGCAGAAAATATTTGATGAAAATTTATAGAGTTTTACTCGCTTTTATAATCATGTGTATGATAATGAACGCTCCGGCTTATTCTGAAGAAGAGGTTCCTGAAATTGATATCGAAGTGACTGATGGAGTCATAGATCCAATTCCGGTTGCCATGCCAGAATTTGTAATTGATAATTTTTCCAGTTCAATAGTTGCCAATGAAATAGCGAGCATTATCAAGAATAATTTAACGCAAACTTCCCTTTTTCGTTTTATACCTGAAAATGCTTATATTTCTGACGTAACTAGTATTGATGCACCAGTTCGTTTTGCAGATTGGCGGGCAATAAATTCTGATCTTTTGATTGCTGGTTCTGTTTCGGTAATAGGAGATGTCATAACAGCGAAATTCCGTCTTTGGGACGTTGTGGGGCAGAGCGAAATTGAAGGTGTCCAATTTGCAGGACCGACGGGTAGTTTGAGAAGAATTGCCCATAAAGTGTCTGATTTGATCTACGCAGGTATAACTGGTGAGGGAGCATATTTTGATACTAGAATTGCCTTTATTGCTGAACGGGGAGCAAAAAATGATAGAACAAAAAGACTGGCGATTATGGATCAGGACGGAGCAAATTTGACTTTTTTAACTGATTCTAATTCGATAGTGTTGGCTCCAAGGTTTTCTCCAGATGCAAAGAAAATATTATATACAAGTTATGAAACAGGTAGACCAAGAGTCTATTTGCGGAATTTGGTAAACGACAGGGTCAGAACTTTTCCCGATTTACCTGGTATGACATTTGCTCCAAGGTTTTCTCCAGATGGAAAAAGTGTAATATTATCAATAACAAATAAAGGTAACACAGATATTTATTTGGTAGATCTCGCAAATAACACTCAGAAAAGGCTGACTTCAAATGCGGCAATTGATACAGCCCCAAGTTTCTCACCGAACGGGAAATCTATTGTTTTTGAAAGTGATAGAGGAGGGAGTCAGCAAATTTATGTTATGTCGTCAAAAGGTGGACAGGCTGAGAGGATTAGTTTTGGTGAAGGGAGGTATGGGACCCCGGTATGGTCTCCGAGGGGTGACATGGTAGCTTTTACAAAAATGTATAAAGGTAATTTTCATATAGGTGTAATGAGACTTGATGGATCCCAAGAAAGGTTGCTCACAAAAGCATTCATAGATGAAGCTCCAACATGGTCACCTAATGGAAGGGTTCTAATGTTTTTTAGAGAAACTGCTGGAGCAAATGGTGCCCCTTCTTTATACACTGTTGAAGTTACGGGGAGAAATCTGAGAAAATTGGAGCTAAGCTCCTTTGCCTCTGATCCTTCTTGGTCACCACTGCTAGAGTAAGAAATTAGGTGGTGTAATTCTGATATGATCTATGCTAGAGATCTTAAATAAAAAAAGAGGTGGAAACGATGATTAAATTCAAGGTTATACTAATTTTCACGGTATTAAGTACAATAACTAGCTGTTCTGAAACCTCTGGATTATTTGGTGGGGCAGGTGGTAAAAATGATCCGTTCGCAAATATTTCTCAAAGTTCTCTAGATCATTTTTCATCAAGTATTGGAGATACAACTTTATTCAAAGTCAACCAAAGTGTTATTGAACCGGAATACAGGACGTTATTGGATGCACAGGCTAAATGGATAGAAGAAAACTCGATTTCTTCTGTCACCATTGAAGGCCATGCTGATGAACAGGGTACGAGAGAGTATAATTTGGCACTGGGTGCACGTAGAGCAACGGCTGTTAGAAATTATCTTGTGAGCAAAGGAATATCGGAATCCATTTTAAGTGTTGTGACTTATGGCAAAGAACGACCTCTCAGGATTTGCTCCGAAGAATCATGTTGGTCCAAAAATAGAAGGGCTATTACTGTCTTAAAAGGTAGTTCCTCCTGAGAAATGGTCTAGTGAAAACCTGTTTTTCAATTTTTTTGTCCACGCTCACAATTTGTTCAGTACTATTTGCCCAAGAGAGTGATTCATCAAGTAACAAGAAAGTTAGGACCCTTCTTGAAGATTTAAGTACAAGAATTCAAAACCTTGAAACTATATTCCTAGTTCCAGGTAACATGTATATCGAAAATGGCGATGCGTCTTATGCTCTTGTAGAGCTTGAGAAAATTAAAGTGTTGGTCAAGAAACTAGAGGGTCGGGTTGAAACTATGGAACATGAGATGAGATCCCAAATTGGAGCAATAATTACCTTGAATCAGGAGTTGTCTGTGATCCTTGATACAGAAGGGAAATCTATCAAATCCCCCGGCAAAGGGGAGGAAACTTTAGAGGAAGAAAATCACTTCGCGGCTGAAAAAGAAATTGTCCAGAGAGAAGAAGAAAATTCTGAATTGGATACGATAAGGAAAAGTCGTGAGTTTTTGGAAACTGGTGAATTTGAAAAAGCCAAGAAAAATTACGAGAATTTCATTGAGACTTACCCAAATAGTCCATTCCTGCCAGAAGTTTTCTTCGAACTAGCAGACTCCCAATATCAACTTGGTGAATGGAAAAATGCTGCAAACTCCTATCTAGAGGCATTTAGTTTGGAACCTAAAGGGAAGATTGCACCCCGAGCCTTGTTTGGTCTTGCAATAAGTCTTGGAGGGCTCAGAGAATTTGACCAGGCCTGCCTTACTCTAGAAGAGGTACAACTGAGGTTTCCTGCTCAGAAAATTATTGGTGAACAGGACATCATTGACGCGAAATCTTTAATGAATTGCACCTAATGTAACAATAGGCTTCTGCTATGTTTATTCCCAAAAAAACTGAAGAAATAGAGGAAGAATTTGGCAGAAAGTTGCGATTTCTATCCGGATCATCAGTTGGAGTAGCCGTTTCTGGAGGAGGGGATTCTTTGGCACTTTTGGTGCTTGCTTCAAAATGGGCGAAATTATTTGAGAAAAACTTGAAAGTTGTAACAGTTGATCACCACCTCCGTGAAGGGTCTAGAAATGAGGCAGTTAGCGTTGGTGAGATAGCAAATGAGCTTGGGCATACACATACAATTCTAGATTGGAGATGCAATTATCGAAAAGGTAACCTGCAGGCTAAAGCCGCTATGGCAAGGAAACAGTTAATAAGTCAATGGGCCAAGGAAAAGTTTATCGAAACTGTGTTGTTGGGTCACACCCTTGATGATCAAGCTGAAACTTTTCTGATGAGGTTAGCAAGAGGTTCTGGTGTTGATGGACTGTCTGGTATAAGGCGATCAAAAAAGTCTGTATGGGATCGATTGGTATAGACCATTATTGGGATGTTATAGGGCTGATCTACGTCAATACTTAATTTGTAACAAGGTAAAGTGGGTTGATGACCCAATGAATGATGATACGAAATATACCCGTGTTCGGGCTAGAAGAGTACTAAAAGAACTTCGTGCTTTGGGAATTGATCAAAGGGTCCTAGTTGAAACCTCGAACCGGATGGAAAATGCCGCGGAAGTTCTGAACGAAGTTGCGATAGACGCTGGCAACAAATATGTTAAGCTCCAAAAGTGGGGAGATATTGAGGTTAATAGGAGACTATTCCAACTTACGAGAGACGACACGTATTTACGTCTATTGGCTCATTTAATTAAATTCATATCGGGCAAGGTGTATAGACCGCGTTATCAAGAATTGAATAAGTTTGCTTCGGCGCTAAGTTCCATGAGTTTTAAGGCCCGGACCATTGGTGGGGTCATAGCTAGGGCTCTAGACGAGGAACGTATAGTTTTGAGAAGGGAGCCGAGCATCCCAATTTTTATAACCTCTATTCCAGCAAAAAGGTTTATTTGGGATGGACGGTGGGACATAACCCTTTCAGCTAATAAGTTGGGAGATCTGGAAAAAATAGGACCATTGGGTAAAGAAGGTATTACTCAAATAAAAGAAAACGTACCTGATAAACTCCCACGAGAAGGACTTAGGAGTACACCAACCCTCTTTTCTGGAGATAAGGTCGTAGCTTCCCCATTACTTAACTTTGGAAGGGGACTGAATTGTCGATTATTATACAAGAAATCTGATCTAATAAATAGTTTAAGTACACATTGAATTTGATTGTAGGACTTATTATCTATACACTATTGCGTAATTTAAATTAAGGATCATCAATTTGGGAAATACTCGAAATATAGCGTTTTGGATTGTGCTCTTCCTGCTGATAGTAGCTCTATTTAATGTGTTTAGTTCAGGCAACAATCTTTCTTCAACAAAAGAGGTATCCTTTTCTGAATTTATGACTCAGGTGGAAAAAGGTAATGTATCCTCAGTTCGCCTCGATGGTGAAAAAATTACCGTAAAAGATGTCGGTGGGGTTACTTATCAGGTTATTCAGCCTTCAGGAGCATCAATAGTCGGGCAACTCCAAGCTGCAGGCGTAGAGATCCAGGCGGTTAAACAGGAAAAATCAGGTCTGATGTCATCTTTAAGCCTATGGCTTCCTTTTCTATTGATCATAGGAATATGGATTTTCTTGATGAATAGGATGCAAGGTGGAGGGCGTGGTGGTGCCATGGGGTTTGGTAAGTCCAAGGCTAAATTACTGACCGAGAAGCACGGTAAAGTGACATTTAATGATGTGGCAGGGATCGATGAGGCGAAAGATGAGTTGGAGGAGATAGTAGAATTTCTCAAGGATCCGCAAAAATTTGGAAGGCTCGGTGGAAAGATCCCTAAAGGTGCTTTGTTGGTTGGTCCTCCCGGTACTGGAAAAACACTACTCGCCAGGGCCATTGCAGGCGAAGCTGGTGTTCCATTTTTTACAATATCTGGATCAGATTTTGTGGAAATGTTCGTTGGTGTAGGGGCGAGTAGGGTCAGAGACATGTTTGATCAGGCTAAAAAGAATGCGCCTTGCATAGTATTTATAGATGAGATTGATGCAGTGGGACGTCATAGAGGTGCAGGCTACGGTGGAGGCAATGATGAGAGAGAACAAACTTTGAATCAGTTGCTTGTCGAAATGGATGGGTTCGAAACTAATGAGGGAGTAATACTTATAGCTGCTACGAATAGACCTGATGTACTTGATCCTGCTCTGCTCCGACCAGGGAGATTTGACAGGCAGGTGCAGGTACCAAACCCAGATATTACCGGTAGACAAAAAATATTGAATGTCCACGCAAAGAAAACTGTTTTGGGTCCAGATGTTGATCTACGGATTATAGC
This sequence comes from uncultured Alphaproteobacteria bacterium, assembly GCA_902586855.1. Classification (GTDB taxonomy): domain Bacteria; phylum Pseudomonadota; class Alphaproteobacteria; order Rhodobacterales; family Rhodobacteraceae; genus CACIIZ01. The sequence continues at coordinate 22,003 of CACIIZ010000026.1, forward strand.
CAGAGGCACCCCAGGTTTCTCAGGAGCAGATCTCGCCAACTTGGTGAATGAGGCGGCGTTAATGGCAGCAAGAATTGGAAAGAGGTTTGTTGCCATGGAGGATTTCGAGAACGCAAAAGATAAAGTAATGATGGGTGCAGAGCGCCGATCTATGGTAATGACAGAAGAGGAAAAAAAGCTAACAGCCTACCATGAGGCAGGACATGCGGTTGTTGGATTGCATTTGCCACAACATGATCCAATACATAAGGCCACAATTATTCCCCGAGGACGTGCTTTGGGCCTAGTATTGAGCTTGCCAGAGAGAGATCAGCTTTCTGTTACCAAATTGAAGTACAAATCGAAAATTGCGATGGCTATGGGTGGAAAAGTAGCTGAAGAACTGATTTTTGGTCCTGAAAATGTAACCTCTGGGGCATCATCTGATATACAGCAAATAACTAAGATTGCTCGAGCAATGGTCACACAATTTGGCATGTCTGACGACTTGGGAAATATTGACTTTATTAACGAGCAACAATCCTATCTGGGCCCATCGTCTCATAATATTCAGGCTGGCCCTGAAACACAAGAGAAGATAGATTTTGAGATACGTAAAATAGTTGATGAAGGATATGAAACTGCTAAGAAAATCTTGACCAAAAATAGAAAAAAACTAGATAATCTGGCTTTGGGTTTGTTAGAGTATGAGACTCTTACAGGTGACGAAATCACTAGGGTAATGAACGGTGAGAATCTTACTAAGGAAGATGGTTATGGCGATTTAGATGGAGATGATAAAGGCCCAAGCTTAGTTGCAGTTCCCAAGTCGGGAAATAATAAGCCACGAAAGAAAGGGGGGGAAGGTTTGAAACCTCAGCCCCAAAACTAAACTAGTTATTCTTATATAGTTGGTAGTTTAATCGACTGGGATTCCCCATAAATCGTATTCGTTAGATTCATCTACTTTAACGCTCAATCTTTGACCTGGTACAAGTCCTGAAAAATTTCGATCAATGAATAGGTTACCATCAATTTCAGGAGCGTCGCCCATTGTTCTGCAGACGGCGCCATCTGCGTCTACTTCGTCAACTATCACTTCTTGTATTGTTCCTAACTTTCCTTTTAGTTTGGCTTCAGAAATTTGGCGAGCCTTCATCATAAACCTCTTCCACCTATCCTGTTTTATTTCTTCATCGACATGGTCTGGGAGGTTATTCGCTTTGGCTCCTTTAACATTTTCATATTTGAAACATCCTACCCGATCTAATTTGATTTCTTCCATCCAATCAAGCAAGTGCTGAAACTCATCTTCAGTTTCTCCTGGATATCCTACTATAAATGTTGAACGGATAGTAATTCCTGGTTCTTCCTTTCTCCATTTTTCTATCAGGTGTGTTTCATTATTATGGTGTGCTGGCCGTTTCATTCTCTTTAATACATCTGGGTGACTATGTTGAAAAGGGATGTCTAAGTAAGGTAATATCGCTCTATCAACCATAAGCGGAATAAGTCTTGAAACGTGTGGATAGGGATAAAGATAGTGCAGACGGATCCAAACACCAAGTTTACCCAAAGCTGCACAAAGATCAAAAATATTAGATTGTTTTTCCAAATATTGCTCAGACTTTAAGTCTAATCCATATGCTGATGTATCTTGTGAAATAACAAGCAATTCTTTAGTTCCCGCTCTTACCAGATTTTCAGCTTCTACCAAAATTTTGTCTATTCGTAGTGATTTCAACCGGCCTCTCAGATCAGGAATGATACAAAATTGGCACTTGTGGTTGCATCCTTCAGATATCTTCAAGTAGCTGTAATGCTGGGGGGTAAGTTTTATGCCTGCTGGTGATAGAAAATTTCTCAAAGGTTTTATCCAAATAGGAAATTGTTTTTGAACTATACGCAATACTTTATATGGTTCGTTCGGTCCGGTAACCGCAAGGACTTTTGGACGTGCATTTGTTATAGTTTTACTATCTGCTCCTAGACAACCAGTCACAATTACTTTCCCATTTATCTTAATTGCTTCACTTATAGTATTCAAACTCTCTTCCTTTGCTGAGTCGATGAAACCACACGTATTAACAATTACCAAATCAGCGCTCTTGTGATTTTTTTGAATTGAGTAACCATGGTTTTGTAACAGTGTAAGCAGTTTCTCGCTATCAACGAGTGCTTTGGGACATCCAAGGCTAATCAGACCTATTTGAGGTTGTGACTTCATACTAGAATTTTCATATTAAATCGAAATATGATCCTGTTTTTAAGCATATAATTTTCACTTTTTGACACCAAATTTAAGCTTTTCACAAGCATTTTAAATAAAGGGTTTCTCCTTGATCTGGATCATCCGTTTTTTATCATCTAAATTTACATACATAGTTTCACCTGACTCTATCGCAAGGGTATTTACCATTCCAAGGGCTACAACTTGCTGAAAATCAGGTGAGTAGGCAGCAGAGGAAATGCGTCCAACTTTTTGATTTTTTTCATCATAAATGTCCCAGGAATCTTCACAATATATTCTCTTATTATAGTCAACACTTAGCGATTTGATAATTTTAGTTGGAGATCTAACTCTATCTGAATTCAATATCGGAGCCCCAATGCAGTCATTCTCTATTAATTCAGGTAAGAACCTTCCCAAGCCGCATTCAAAGGGAGTGTTAGCAAGGGTCATATCATTACCATAAGATAATAAACCTCCTTCAATTCTCTCTATAAGATTTGGACATCCAGCCCTTACATTTAAATCTGTTCCTTCTTCAAATAAAGCATGCCATAAGGCTTCTGCCATCTCTGGGCCAGTAACATACAATTCATAACCGCCTTGCTTTGACCATCCAGATCTAGAAATTACAACGTTATAGCCCATGAATTGGAACTCAGCGACCTCATAGAAATTCATTTTCCTAATCTCAATTCCAAATAATCTTTCCATTAGGGAATTTGATTTCGG
>CACIIZ010000027.1 GCA_902586855.1 uncultured Alphaproteobacteria bacterium
TGGAAAATCCACATCTTTTTCAGAGAGATGTGGAAAGATTAGTTTTCACAGTCTTTAACGAAATAACTTTAGCCATGGCTTCCGGGCGAAGAATTGAATTACGAGGTTTTGGTGCATTTTCAGTCAAGCAAAGGAAGCCACGTATTGGCAGAAACCCGAGAACTGGCGCCCGAGTAGAGGTTTCCGAAAAGTTTGTGCCTTTTTTTAAACCTGGAAAGCTCCTAAGAAGTAAATTGAATGAATAGGAAACTTTTTTGATTAGAATGGCTAGATTATTTGTCAGTTTGGTACTGATACTGACGGTTGTCTGGCTCGGAGTCTTAAATACTCAGCCTGTAAATTTAATAACAATACCACAAGAATTTGTTACGGATAAATTTGGGATATTTAGAATTCCATTGTTTTTAATCATTATCTTTACGGCTTTTTTAAGCTTTGTTTTTGGTTGCGTAGCTGAGTATATTAGGTCTAGAAAACTTAGAAAAAGTTTGAAAGAGAGAGATAAAAGATTGAAACAGAGTGAAGCGAAACTGAAAAAGTTTGAGAAAAATTTGGGTTTGGATGATGATGATATACTATCACTTCTTAAGTAGTGAATATGATTACTATTAAACTCTGTGGTTTGAGGGATCCACAGCATGTTAAGGTGGCTAGCGATTTAGGAGTCAAGTATGTAGGGTTTGTTTTTTTTAACCAATCCCCAAGATATTTGGCAATAGAGGATGCCGAAAGTCTTTTAGATAGTGCACCTGACAATTTAGTTAAGGTAGGATTGTTAGTGAACCCGGATGATCAATTAGTACGATCAGTTTGCCGACTAAATTTGGACATAATTCAACTCCATGGGTCAGAAACATGTGAACGTGTGAGAGAAATTAAGAAGGTTGGTGGCTTGCCAGTAATTAAAGCTGTCGGTTTAAATGGCAGAGAAGATTTAAAAAAAATCTATAGTTATGCTAAAGTTGCTGACCAGATATTGGTCGATGCAAAGCCAAATCCCGATAGTAAGTTACCAGGTGGAAATGGATTGCAATTTGATTGGGAATTAATAAGAAATAATTCATGGGATTTTCCCTGGTTCCTTGCTGGGGGGTTAAATGAAAAAAACGTGTTGGAAGCTTTAATGAAAACTAATGCTAAACAAATTGATCTTTCATCCGGAATAGAAGATGAGGATGGACAAAAAGATGTTACTAAGATTAGAAAGTTTGTTCATAAAGTAAAAAATTATGAGGATTATAAAGAGTGTTAGAAAATAGAGTGAATTCTTTTGTTGGTGGGCCAGATGAGAATGGTCGTTTTGGAAATTTTGGTGGGAGGTTTGTTTCTGAAACATTGATGCCACTAATATTAGCGCTAGAAAAAGAATATGATATGGCAAAAAATGACCATGCTTTTTGGCAGGAAATGGAAGAATTTTTAAGGGATTACGTTGGTAGGCCAAGCCCGCTATATTTTTCTGAAAGATTAACAAGCCATTTCGGTGGTGCAAAAATCTATATGAAAAGGGATGAACTGAATCATACTGGAGCACACAAAATAAATAATGTCATGGGTCAAATTTTATTAGCAAGAAGAATGGGGAAAACTAGAGTTATAGCAGAAACTGGCGCCGGGCAACATGGGGTAGCAACAGCAACAGTGTGTGCTAGATTTGGGCTGAAGTGCATCGTGTTTATGGGAGAAACGGACGTTAGGCGGCAAGCACCAAACGTTTTTAGGATGAAACTTCTAGGTGCAAAGGTTGTTTCAGTGACTTCTGGAAGGGGTACCCTGAAAGATGCAATGAATGAGGCGTTAAGAGACTGGGTTACTAATGTTTCTGATACGTTTTACTGTATTGGTACTGTTGCAGGTCCCCATCCCTATCCTGCTATGGTTAGGGACTTTCAGTCCGTTATTGGCAAAGAGGTTAAAAATCAGATTTTGAAAAAAGAGGGACGTTTACCTGATAGTTTAGTGGCGTGCATTGGAGGTGGTTCAAATGCTATGGGACTTTTCTATCCTTTTTTAGAAGATAAAGATGTGAAAATGTACGGGGTTGAAGCAGGGGGTAAAGGAGTGGATGCTACCATGCAGCATGCGGCTTCCTTGACTGGTGGAAAACCCGGGGTGCTACATGGTAATAGAACGTACCTTCTTCAGGATGGTGATGGTCAGATAATAGAGGGACATTCTATTTCTGCAGGTCTAGATTATCCTGGTATAGGTCCGGAACATTCATATTTGCATGATTTGGGTCGAATAGAGTATGTTTCAATCACTGACAATGAGGCTTTAAACGCATTTCAACTTTGCTGTGAAAAGGAGGGTATAATACCTGCATTGGAGCCAAGTCATGCTCTCGCCTATGTGCAACAAATTGCACCCACTCTTCCTTCAGAACATATTATGATCATGAACATGTGTGGGCGGGGTGACAAAGACATATTTACCGTTGCAACCGCGTTGGGCGTAACAATATGAAATTGATGATTATTAATTGATTGAAAAGATTCTACGGCAACATTCATAAGAGTCTTTTATCAGATATTTAATCGCCAGGCTGCATTTTGATAGAGCTTGATTCAAAATCCGTAGCTCTTCATCTGGGAATTCATCTAATACGTAACCTGAGACATTGTTTGTCTCAGGTCTACCAACTCCGATTCTCACCCTAACAAAGTTTTGTCCAATTTTCTCCTGAATCGATCTTATTCCATTGTGCCCGGCATGGCCCCCATTCTCCTTCAGCTTGACGGTTCCCAGAGGTAGATCTATATCATCATGCAAAATGATTAGGTCTTTATTTCTTATTTTATAAAAATTTAAAACCAACTGGACTGGGACCCCAGAAAGATTCATGTAAGTTAAAGGTTTGAGAAAAACTATCTTTGTATCTTCTTTAGTCTGGAAAGCAATTAATGATTCGAATCTACTTTTCCAATCGAGGTTATCTGTAATCAAGTCCAAAGCCATAAAACCAGCATTATGCCTAGTTTTCTCATACTTAGCTCCTGGGTTTCCAAGTCCTACGATAAGTTTCATTCAGGTATAACAAACAAATGAATTAGAAATTAAAGCTACTCTTTTTCTGTTTCTTCACTAGTTTCCTCTGTTACCTCTTCTTCCGTATCTGCTTCTGCCTCTTCTTCCGCTGAGCGAAGACCAGATGGTGCTTGTATATTTGCAATAACAAAATCTCTACCAGTAATAGTGGGAGTAGCCCCTGTTGGAAGTTTGATATTGGAGATATTGATAGTATCTCCCATTTCAAATTCAATCAAGTCAACAACTAACTCACTAGGAATTTCTTTGGCATTCACAATCAATTCAACTTCTGGCCTCACAACTGTCAAAACCCCACCCTTCTTAATTCCCGGGCAAATATTTTGATTCTCAAAACGTATAGGAATAAATAGATTTATGGAGGCATTCTCAGATAGTCTCATAAAGTCTACATGCGTTGGCAGATCTTTAACCACATCTTTTTGTACACCTCTACAAATCACCTGTTCTTTTTTATTATTTATTCCTAGAGCTATTAGTGTAGACATAAATCGACCTTTTTTTAGTAGCCGTAATAATTCATTAAATTTAACTTTTATGGCTTCGGGTTCTTTTCCTCCTCCGTAAATTATTCCTGGTACTATATTATTTCTTCTTAGCGCTCTTGCTGCACCTTTACCTGTTTCATTTCGAGCTTCTACTTGTAAGCTAATACTGTCAGCCATTTCATGCTCCTAAAATGCAATAGACTTTATAAATCATAATTCTCGATGCATATAGTACAAAATATTGAGAATTAAAAGACCTTTCTATGAGTTTGTTTGACATTGATTGAATTATACCTTTTGCAGAGATTTAATGATAAATCTTTTTGATGGGCACTAATATTTTTTGAGATTTCCCTATAAAAAAGCTAATTTTTATAACCTTCCATCGTTTTCAAACAGTTTTTTTACAAATGCTATGTGCTTGCCAATATGTGATCTCTTGAAGATCTTGTGGCTAACTTAAGGATAATGCTATTATATGACATAACTAAGTCTAGTAGAACGGGAGCTAATATGACTAATTTAACAAACCTAATAACCATTAGAGATTTGCAAAAGTTAGCCAAAAGGAGGGTTCCTAAAATGTTTTATGACTACGTAGAGTCAGGGTCATGGACCGAGTCGACTTTTAATTCTAATACGGACGATTTTAAGCAAATCAAGTTTAGACAGAGAGTTGCAGTAGACATTTCAAATAGAAATACTTCTGTAAGCATTTTTGGCGTAAAGTCCAAAATGCCATGTGCTATTGCCCCAGTAGGTTTGTTAGGTATGCAGCATGCCGATGGGGAAATAATTGCAGCTAAGGTTGCCGAAGAATTTGGTATACCGTTTACACTTTCCACAATGTCAATTTGCTCGATCGAAGATGTTGCACGGCATGTAAAAGAGCCATTTTGGTTTCAGTTATACGTAATGAAAGATCACTCATTTTCAAAAAAGTTAATTGATAGAGCAAAAACAGTAGGTTGTTCTGCACTTATGCTGACGGTTGATTTACAAATATTAGGCCAGAGACATAAGGATATACGGAATGGACTAAGTACTCCCCCTGAGTTAACTGTTAAGAATGTAATCAATCTAATGAAACATCCGAAGTGGTGTTTGAATATGTTGAAAACTTCCCGCAGAAGCTTTCGAAATATTGTTGGTCACGTGGATGGAATTTCTGATATTTCAAAACTATCTGCTTGGGTTTCGGAACAATTCGACCCAAAACTAAATTGGGAGGATGTTGCAAGAATTAGAGATTGGTGGGGGGGAAAATTTATTATAAAGGGAATAATGGAACCTGAAGACGCTGCTGAAGCCATCAAAATAGGAGTTGATGCTATAATAGTGTCAAATCATGGAGGTCGGCAACTTGATGAAACTTCAAGTACTGTTTCTATGCTTCCAGGCATTGTAAAAGATGTTGGAGGGAAAGTATCGGTTTGGATGGATGGTGGAATTAGGTCGGGTCAGGATATGCTGAAAGCAATAGCACTAGGGGCTGAAAATACTTTGATCGGAAGATCATTTTGCTACGGTATTGGAGCATGTGGAAAGGAAGGAGGTACTAAAGCTCTGAATATTTTGCGTCAAGAATTAGATATGACAATGGCACTGTGTGGTCGCAGAGACATTAGAGAAGTTGATAGTTCTATTTTAAGGTTTTAGACCTCCTTTTTTAATTTAGCAATGTAGGGTCAGGTGCTAAGTCATCTTTTTCATTGGCAATATGTTCAGCTATTGCTAAGGCTGAAGTAAGGCCTGGCGACTCTATCTCAAACAAATTAATTAGACCTGAAATATTATGCTCTTGAGAAGCCTGCATGAATTACTTCACTATTTTGGGAACTAACTCCTTGCCCAAATGTAGGATTTTTCTCAACTAAAAGAACCTGCAAACCCTTCTTGGCATGTGCTAATGAAATAGCTATACCAAGTATACCAGCCCCAATTACCACAACATCAAAATAGTACTTTTCAATTTTCATTAAAATATTCTTATTTTATTTCCTAAGACTATTACATGTCTTCTTGAGAGGAGAACAAATAAATGAACGGTTTCCTTTTTTTACTGTACGGAATTAATTAATCTAAACTATGGACGGCACTGGCCAGAGAACTAATATAATTCTTAATATCATCCATAGATTTTTCTTTTTCTATGAGTTCAACTAATGCTGAACCCACAACGACACCATCTGCGATTTCAGCTACCCTCTTGGCGTCAGTTGGGGTTTTTATCCCAAAGCCCACGCATACTGGTAAATGAGTTGCTCTTTTTATTCTTGTAACTTCCCTTTCAACTTCTTCAACATTTAGATTACTTGATCCCGTGATTCCAGCAACGGATACATAATAGATGAAGCCAGAAGTATTCTTCAAAACAGTAGGTAGTCTCGTTGGACTAGTCGTGGGGGTGGCAAGCCGTATAAAATCTAAGCCTACTTTTTTTGCTGGGAGACAAAGTTCGTCGTCCTCTTCTGGAGGCAGATCAACTACAATTAGGCCATCCACACCAGCTTTTTTAGCCTCCCGCAGAAATTTCCTAACTCCCATAGAATAAATTGGATTATAATAACCCATAAGTACTATTGGTGTCTTCTCATGTTCGACCCTTATTTTTTTTACTAAGTTTAACACTTTCTCTAGTGTCGCACCTGAATCAAGAGCTCTTTGGCCAGCTTTTTGAATTGCTGGTCCGTCTGCCATAGGATCTGTGAAAGGCATTCCTATTTCTATGATATCTACGCCCAAGTTAGGTAATTCCATCAATATTTTTGAAGATGTAGGTAAATCGGGATCCCCAGCCATTAGAAATGTTACAAAAGCAGTAGAATTATTTTGCAGAAGTTCTTTAAACTTGGTCTCAATTCTTGACATTTAATCTCTTTCCTTATTAAAGCACAGCTAGTCTACTAATACTTTGTCGAGTCTTATTGGTTCATTTATTGATTGACTTTAGGGGAATTCTTTAAAGTGTTAAAGAGTATACAGTTAAGAAAGTTAATTTTTAATTTAAGGCCTGTGAGGTATAGAAATGGGATTTAGAACCGGAATTGTTGGTCTTCCGAATGTGGGGAAATCAACCTTGTTCAATGCATTAACCCAGAGCTCAGGTGCACAAACAGCAAATTTCCCTTTTTGCACAATAGATCCAAATATTGGAGAAGTTCCTGTTCCGGATCAACGTTTGCAAGAGCTTTCTAAAATTGCTTCTTCTAAAATAATTCTTCCTACTAAAATGACATTTGTTGATATTGCTGGACTTGTAAGAGGTGCTTCCCGAGGAGAAGGTTTAGGCAACAAGTTTTTGGCCAACATAAGGGAATGTGATGCCATAATCCAGGTTTTACGTTGTTTCAATGACTCTGAAATAACACATGTGTCAGGTAAGGTTGATCCGATTGCTGATGCAGATATAATTGAAACGGAACTTTTACTAGCTGATATGGAAAGAGTAGAAAGGAAAATTAGTTCTATAGAAAAAAAGGCTCATAGTGGTGACAAAGATTTACAGAAAACCATGGAAATCTATGAAAAAACCCTGAAAGGAATTAGTGATGGAATTCCTGCTAGAGAAATAAAATTTGAAAATGAGACTATTTCCATAGTCAACTCGCTCCAATTATTGTCTGCTAAACCAATGCTTTATGTTTGTAATGTCTCAGAGAATGAGGCGGCATCTGGCAACAAATTCTCAGATCAGGTTAAAGAACTTGTGGACTCTAAAAAAGCAAAAATGGTGATCATTTCTGCTGTTATTGAAGACGAAATTAGTAAGTTAACAGATCCTAATGATGCAAGCTTATTTCTTGAAGACCTGGGACTCGTGGAACCTGGTTTAAACAAGATAATTAACTCTGGTTATAAACTTCTAAATTTACAAACTTTTTTTACAGTTGGCCCTAAGGAGACGCGCGCTTGGACCATAGAAAAGGGATCATTGGCCCCTGAAGCAGCTGGGAAAATACATAGTGATTTTGAAAAAGGCTTCATAAGAGCAGAGATAATTTCACATGAGGATTACGTGAAGCATGACGGGGAAATTGGAGCAAAAGAAGCAGGCAAGATGAGGATAGAGGGAAAGTCCTATTTGGTCCAGGAAGGTGACATTATGCATGTACTATTTAATTCGTAATGATTACTAATTTTTCACAAAAATTTGGTTACCATATATTACACTTTTTAGGTATAAACCTTCTGGTGGGGCTAAAGATCCGCACTCTCTTCGATCCCTTGTTTCTAGTATAAATCTTATTTGTTCTGGTTTCCATTTTTGGGAACCTACTTTTTCTAGACTTCCAACTATACTGCGGACTTGATTATGCAAAAAGCTTCTTGCTTTGATTTCTATGACTATAATTTTTTCGTTTGAGGAAGATTTTTCTTTTATTAAAATACTGTCGATAGTTTTGATTGGAGAGTTAGCCTGACAAATAGATGACCTAAACGTAGTAAAATCATGGGTCCCAATCAGATATTTAGAACCTATTTCCATACTTTTTGTGTCTTGGTTTCTTGTGAGATGCCAGTATCTATTTTTCTGAAGGGTTAGCGGGGCTCTTCTTATCAAAATTTTGTACTCGTAAATACGAGATTTCGCCGAGAATCTAGAATGAAAATTTTCATCAACTGAACTTGCCTCTAAGATTGAAATAGGAGTTTTTTTTAAAAAAAAGTTTAAAGCACCTTGTAGTTCTCCTGGAAACCATTTTTTTTCCAAGTCAACATGTGCTACCTGTCCAACGGCATGTACTCCAGTATCAGTTCGACCAGCTCCAAAAATGTTTACGTGGGAGCCTAATAATTTTGAAAATGCTAACTCAATCTCTCCCTGAACAGTGACACATTTTTTTTGCTTTTGCCATCCGTGGTAGGCAGTGCCATCATATTCAATCTTAAGAGCATATCTGTTCATGATTTAAAATATTACTTTAGTATATTATAATTTATTTTACACATTTTTTCACGAAGTACAGTTTCAAAATTGTTTGTGAATATATTCTACAAAAATTTTATGATTGTAAGCATTCTCAATAATTGATTTACATGAATAATTAAAAGCTTTATAGGCGTTCAATATTATTTATTAGTTTGAAAGATTAAGTAGAGATGTCAGAAGAAGAGTTTGACTTTAAGGATACCTTGCTTTTACCGAGCACAGAGTTTCCAATGAGAGCATCTTTACCAAAAAGAGAGCCAGAATGGATAGGGCATTGGAATAAGATTCAAGTTTATAATAAGCTAAGAGCTCTAAGTGGAAATAGAGAGCCTTTTGTTTTACACGATGGACCTCCCTATGCAAATGGGCATCTTCATATAGGTCATGCCTTAAATAAGATCCTTAAGGATTTCATCGTAAGAAGTAAGCAGATGTTAGGTTTTGACTCGAGATATGTTCCTGGTTGGGATTGTCATGGTCTTCCGATTGAATGGAAGATTGAAGAAGAATTTAGAAGAGAAGGTAAAAATAAGGATGAGGTTCCAGTTATTGAGTTGAGGAAAAAATGCCGAGATTTTGCTTCAAAATGGGTTGATATCCAAAGAAAAGAATTTGAAAGATTAGGAATTACAGGGGATTGGGAAAATCCTTATAAGACCATGGATTTTGGTTCAGAAGCGACCATAGCATCTGAGTTTATGAAATTTATTGCTAAAGGTACTATATATCAGGGGTCTAAACCAGTAATGTGGTCTCCAGTTGAAAAAACTGCTTTAGCAGAAGCAGAAATTGAATACAAAGAAATTGATAGTAAAACAATCTGGGTCAAATTTAAGGTAGCTCTGGGGAAATATTCAGGAAGTTCGATAGTTATTTGGACCACAACACCTTGGACATTACCTTCAAATCGAGCAGTGTCTTTCAACAAAAGCATATCATATGGTTTGTATGAGGTCAAAGAGACCGAAGATGAATGTTGGTTGCGTGTCGGTGAGAAAGTAATGCTTGCTGAAGAACTTTCAGAGGCGAGTTTCAAACAAGCAAGGGTTACAGATGCGAAAGAAATAAAAAAAGTAGAGATTGAAGAGCTAAAAAGAATCAAACTTAAGCATCCATTTAGTTACGATAGTAATTCGGGAGATTTTTGGAACTACGAGATCCCACTGATTGAAAGTTCATTTGTGACAGATGAAACAGGTACAGGTTTTGTTCACATGGCTCCCAGTCATGGGGCGGAGGACTATGAGGAATTTGTGAAAAGGGGTTGGACCGATAGGTTAACACACAACGTTGGAGAAGACAGTTCATTTTCTGAAAAAATGCCATTTTTTGGTGGATTGGAGATTTTTACTAGAAAGGGGAAGGAGGGAAAGGGAAACGAAGCCATCATCCAGAAGCTGATAGAGCAAAATGCCTTGATGGCTAGAGGAAAAATTAAGCATTCCTATCCTCACAGCTGGAGGTCTAAGGCTCCTCTAATTTTCAGAAATACAAATCAATGGTTTGTTTCGATTGACAAAAAATTATCAGATAAGGATTCCCAATATGGAAATACAATCAGATCCCGTGCACTACGATCAATTGATGAGTTAGTGCATTGGGTGCCAAAAAGTGGAAGAAACAGGCTTTATTCAATGATTGAGACTAGACCAGATTGGGTGTTGTCACGGCAAAGAGTTTGGGGAGTTCCCCTAGCATGTTTTGTGAAAAAGGCTAGGAAACCATATGATAAGGACTTTATCCTTTATGATGAGACAGTAAACAAACGTATTGTTGAAGCTTTCAAGTTAGAAGGTGCAGATGTTTGGTTTGAATCTAATGCAAAAGAGAGATTCTTGGATGGTTTATACAATCCTAATGATTTCACAAAAATAGATGACATATTGGATGTTTGGTTCGACTCAGGTTCTACACATGCTTTTGTATTGCGAGAACGTAAAGATGGAAAATGGCCTGCTGATCTATACTTGGAGGGAACGGATCAACATAGGGGGTGGTTTCACTCCTCTTTACTCCAAGCATGTGGCACGGAAGGAAGAGCTCCTTATAAAGAAGTGCTTACACATGGTTTTACTTTGGACGAGCATGGCATGAAAATGTCTAAATCTTTGGGAAATACGGTCAGTCCAGAGGAAGTAATACGTCAGTATGGTGCGGACATATTGAGATTATGGGTTGCTCAATCTGATTATACTAGTGACCTTCGGATAGGCCCAGAGATTTTAAAGGGCGTAGCAGATAGTTATAGAAGGTTGAGAAATACTATGCGCTTCATGTTAGGTTCTTTAGATCAGTCTGTAGAAACCATTAACCTTTCGCTAAATGAACTCCCTCACCTTGAAAGATGGATTTTGCATAGATTAAAGCAATTAGATATCAAGGTTAAAAAAGGATATGAAACATATTCTTTTCAATCAGTATTTCAGCAACTTTTCCATTTTTGCACAGTTGACCTATCTTCATTTTATTTTGATGTCCGAAAGGATACCTTATATTGTGAACCTAAATTGTCATCAAGAAGAATGGCTACAATATTCACTTTAGATTTAGTCTTCCAACGGCTTGTGAGTTGGTTTGCGCCTATTCTGCCCTTCACCATGGAGGAGGTCTGGCTCAATCGTTTCCCAAAGGAAAAAGGTTCGGTTCATTTAGAAGATTTTCCTGAAACCCCATTGGATTGGTTGGATGAGAGCTTAAATAAAAAATGGGAAATCATTAGAGAAGTTAGGACATTGGTAACAGCAGCTATAGAGCTTGAGAGGCAAGAAAAAAATGTTGGTTCCAGTTTAGAGGCTTTTGTCATTGTTTATGTACGAGACCCACATATCAAAGAAATTATTTGTTCAGTTGATTTTAGTGAAATCTGTATTACTTCTGACTTGGAAGTAAAACTAAACGAGAATCTGAAATTAGATAATGATAATTCAGCTATTGGTGGAATTTCGATAAAGGTAATGCAAGCTTCGGGAGAAAAATGTAGTCGTTGTTGGAAATATTCTTCTAATCATGAAATTTTTTCTGGTAAATCAGTGTGTCCTAGATGCTTCTCCCTTTTAGGGAAAAAAGCAATGGATTAATGATTCAAGCTTTGGGATGAGTTTCTTTATATACCTTCATTAGACGTACCTGATCAACATCAGTATAAATCTGTGTCGAAGTTAAAGAAGCATGTCCAAGTAATTCCTGGATGGTTCTAAGATCTCCTCCTGCGGACAACAAATGTGTCGCAAAGGAATGTCTTAAGGCGTGGGGAGTGGCGGTAGTCGGTAATCCTAACTGCACTCTTAAATTTCGTATTTCTTCTTGTACAACTCTTGGATTTAATTTTTTCCCTTGGATACCTAGGAATAGAGGGCCATCATCTGCTAAGGGAAGTGGACAAAGCTTCACATATTTGCCTACAGAGTCATTCACAATTGGGATAATTGGGATTAGCCGCTCTTTTTGCCCTTTTCCTCTAACTTTTATGAATTCGTCAAAGGGATAATCCCTTCGTTTGAAATTAAGAGCTTCAGAGATTCTCAAACCGCATCCGTATAATAGAGAAATTACAGCAGTATTCCGCGCTGCTAGCCAAGGTATTAGTTTATTTTTGGTGGACAATGAAAGCATTTTGATTGCATTTACCTCTGAAATTGGCCTAGGAAGCTTCTTTTCTTTGCGCGATAGCTGGATACTGAAAACAGAAAAATTTGAAAGTCCTTTCTTTTCATTAAGCCAATTATAGAATTCGCGTACAGAGGAAACATATCTGGATAGAGATGCTGAGCTCGCCCCACATTTTCTCTCATCAGCGAGCCAGGAACGAAAATCTGAAGGAGTTAAATCTGCAAGTAATTTGAGAGATATAATTTCACCTTGATGGATTTCAAAAAAATTTAAAAAAAATTGTATATCTCTGGAGTACGCTTCAATAGTGTTAGTACTATGTCTTTTCATATTGCTGGCAAAGCGGTTCCACTCCCCCAATAAATTCAGTCCAGATTTTGATAAACGATTTTGTCTCTTATTCATTCAATATTTCTCTTCAACAATAGGTGATGAAGTTGATGCGAAAGAACTTTGGCTAGGATTTGCAGATAATCTGTTTCATTATCTCCATTGAATTTTTCTCTATTTTCTGCTCCAAGGCATAAAACAGCCTGATATTTACTTCCTAAATAGGTTCTTAATGATAAGAAGGCTTCAGAACAGATCTTATTGTCTCTAGATTTTGATCCTCCCGTGTTCCATGTATATAATGGAGTTGAACTAAGCACTACAAGTTTGGTTTTTGTAAGCTTAACCAATTTTAAAAAATCTAGCATTTCAAATTTTTTCACATGTTTCAAATTAGGATGATTTAAATTAATTGATGCATCAGCATTAATGCATAGCTCAATTCTTGAGACTTGAAGGATTGGTTTGATTTGTTTGCTCAGGCTTTCTAACAAGCTCGGTAAGGTCTCCTGGTCAAGAATTTCAATTATACATTGATGGAGATTAGAAGCACTCAAATAATTTTCATAGGCTGCAGAAATGGCAGAAATATGTGCGGCCGAAAGATTTTTTAAGTCTGATTTTATCTGACTCAAAGCATAGTCCCGTAAGTCAATTACTTTGTTAGAACAAGATTTATTTCCTACAGCGATAAGACTATTCATTAGTTCGCTATCGTTGAGGATCCATTCAGGATTTTCAAGAATAGCATTCTTTAATTCTATTGGTAGTCTAGTGCCTGCTAATATCATCTTCTCTTTAAATGCCTCAATTTAATGTCGAAAAGTCACAGTATTCTTTGACCAGACTTTTCCCAATCAGAATTAAAAATTTGAAGTCCTTTGTCAGTAAGATGGTGATTTGGTAAGGTATAGAATAGTTTTGGTGGTATAGTAGCTATGTCTGCACCGGCTACTGCGCTTTGAGTAATATGGTTTTTTGTTCTTATTGATGCAGCTAAGATCCTTGTTTTAAAACCATAATTGGCATAGATTGTCTTAATGTCACGAATTAGCTGAATTCCGTCAAGATTTGAGTCATCCAAGCGACCTATAAATGGACTTACATACGTAGCACCAGCTTTAGCAGCTAATATAGCTTGTGTAGACGAAAAACACAGGGTAAGATTAACTGGTATTTTCTTTCCTGAAAGTGTTTTACACGCTTTAATGCCATCCCACGTGATGGGCAATTTTACGACAATATTGTTGGCTATTCTTGCTAATTCTAAACCTTCTTCGATCATCTCTTCATGTGAATTAGACGCTACCTCCACGCTAACTGGTCCATTCACAATCTTACAAATCTTAATAATCAATTCACGAAAGGAAATTTTCGATTGGTAAATTAGGGACGGATTAGTTGTCACACCATCAATTACCCCAAACTCATTCAATTTATAGATTTCCTCAGGTTCAGCAGAGTCTAAAAAAAAATCCATTTTCTAATTATCCTTCAGTCTTTTTTCTTTACAAAAACAAATTAATTTGGGTCTTTGTTAACAACTTATAGTATAATTGTATTTTATAGAAATAAATTCTTATGCCTGACAGAAAATCAACTCACACTAATGAAACTTCTTTTTTTAGGGAAGGTGAAACAGTTTCCGTAGTGACCCTTCAAAAGGGAACGGATTTTCTTGATTATTTAGTACCAGAAGGTGGCGTAGAGTTAGGTTCCTTTGTAAAAGTTCCATTGAGAAATAAAATCATACTCGGGATAGTATGGTCCAAGGAACGATCAACTAAGACTACTTATGATAAGAAAGAAATAAGTAAAGTACTTAATTTACCTTCACTTACTGACGATGTTAGAAACTTTCTGAAAAGGTGCAGTGAATACAATATTTTTTCCTTAAATACTGCTTTGAGGCTCTGTGTGAGTCCAAACCTGAATCTAGAAAATTCTGACTCTGAAAGTTTTTATGAGATTGGAATTCAAGAAACTAAAAGACTCACACCTGAAAGAAAGCGTGTACTCGATAGTCTATCAATAATTGGGCAGGCACCGATAAGTAAGACAGATTTAATAAAAGTTTCAAAGGTGAGTGAATCAGTAATAAGGAATATGGAAAAAAGAAACATTATAAGAAAGATATCGGTTGAAAGAACAAATGATTTTGCAAAAATTCAACCATCATTCAGTAAGACTTTGTCAGATTCTCAAAAGCATGTTTCTGATGATTTGCGTTTGAAAGTTAAGTCAGAGTCATATTCAACCACCCTGCTCAAAGGAGTCACAGGATCAGGAAAAACTGAGGTCTACATGGATGCAATAGCTGAAGCAATATTGCTAGGGCATCAAGTTTTGGTTCTTTTTCCGGAAATTGGTCTCTCAACAACATTTGCTGAGCGGTTTCAAAAAAGATTTAAATGTGGTTTTGCAGAGTGGCACTCAGAAATCTCAGTTAAACAAAAAAGAAACATTCTAAGAGCTGTTCTTGATGGTTCATTAAAATTAGTTTTTGGAGCTCGCTCGGCCGTTTTCCTACCATTTAATAATTTAGGGTTAATAATTGTGGATGAGGAGCATGATTCATCATATAAGCAGGAGGAGAACATTCGTTATCATGCTAGAGACATGGCTGTCCTTAAAGGGTCCTACTCTCAAGCTCCTGTCATTTTAGTTTCTGCAACGCCAAGCCTCGAGACTTGGGTAAACGCGCTTGAAATGAAATATGAAGGCAAGAGCCTTCCCAAAAGATTTGGAAATGCGTTACTTCCAAATGTAACTTTGGTTGATATGAGACAAAAATCATCCAAGGAACATCAATGGTTGTCAAAGGAAATAGTTAAAAAAATTGAGTGCAACATGAAGAAAAAACAACAATCCTTATTGTTCCTAAATAGGCGAGGGTATTCACCATTAATTATGTGCAAACATTGTTTCCATGTTTTGACTTGCCGTAATTGTGATGCCAAACTTGCCGATCACAAATTGCACCAAGCGCTACTTTGCCATCTTTGTGGTTCACGATATGAGTTGCCGAAAACCTGTCCGTCATGCCATAAAAATTTTTGCCACATTTCCATTGGTCCAGGTATAGAAAGGATTGAAGAAGAAATTAGATCAATTTTTCCCACCGCTGTAATTGAACTACTTTCTTCAGATCATTACAATGAGTCGGAAAATTTAAAAGACTGCTTCAAAAGAATTGCCTGTGGGAAAGTTGACATAATTATTGGCACACAAATGATATCAAAAGGCCATAACTTTCCTCTCTTGAGCTTTGTGGGTATAATTGATGTTGACCTTGCTCTCAAGGGAGGTGACATTCGAGCTGCAGAAAACACTTTTCAGCTTTTGAGACAGGTGATTGGGCGAGCAGGTAGGCATGAAATTGCTGGAGAGGCTTATGTCCAAACATATTTCCCTGATGATACTGTTATGAAGACCCTGTGTATGGCAAATGATGATGAATTCATGTTTTTTCAGAAGAAACTTAGAGAATTGGCTAAGGTTCCTCCTTTTGGGAGGATGGTTGCATTGATTGTGTCGGGTTCCGTCCGGGATAACTCAATGGATTATGCACAAAGGTTGGTTAAGAAAATGTTTGCCCTGAAGAAATACAATGTTGAAATATATGGACCAGCAGACGCAAGAGTCTCAAAAATCAGAAAAAAATTTAGAGTTAGAATTTTGCTGAAAGCTTCTAAGTTTCTTCCTATTCAACCTTTAGTGAAAAATATTTTGCTTGATACAAGACCACCGAGAGGGGTACGGGTAACAATCGATGTTGATCCTATTACTTTTCACTAAGGCTTTTGCTTTGGAATTTTATATTTCAATTTTTTATAAAAGGTCTTATAGAGCTATTAGGAAATAATCTAAATCAAATGAGCGAGCAATGCGATACAAAGGGGTTAGCGAAAAACCTTATAGGTTCTCTTGGGATCCTTTGTTTCTGAAGTTGTTAAAACCAAGATTAGAAGTGAGAGTTTTTTGTGACTTTGGATTTTAGGGTAAATTTTTTTGGTTCTAGCTTGAAAGCTTTTGGCAGTATTCATAAATTGCCTAACAGATTGTTGGGTTTTCTTTTTCTTGAAAAAAGCGTGTTTTTAAATCCAAGCATTATTCAAAAACTCTATTTGCTTGGAATTGTCTTCGGTAAGAGAAAAAACTTTCTTGATAATGCTTTCAGGTGGGTAACAAAAAAATCAGGTATTACTGGGAGATAAAAAATGTCATTTAAGCACGTAGCCTTGCTGGGTTTGGGTTTAATTGCATCCTCTATTTCTCTGGCGTTAAAAAGAAATGGTTCGGAGATCAAAATCACAGGTTTTTCAAGATCGAAAGAAACCCGTCATAGGGCGAATAAGATTGGCTTTTGTGAAGTATTTGAATCGATAAAAGACTGTGTCTCGGGGGCAGATCTTATAATCTTGTGTGTACCCGTTGGCGCAATGGCTGATACAATGAGTGTGGCTGCACCATATCTCTCAAAAGGAGCAATAGTTACAGATGTAGGTTCTGTTAAGGCACACATTATCAGGGAAATTAACCCTAGGATCCCAAAAGGAGTTTCTTTTGTTCCTGCTCATCCAATAGCAGGTACAGAAAACTCTGGCCCTGAGGCAGGGTTTGCTTCCCTATTTGATGGCCGATGGTGTATATTAACTCCTACAAGTGAAACATCTATTTATGCGACACTTAAGGTGAAGGATTTCTGGCAGTCCTTAGGTGCCACTGTCCAAGAAATGGATGCTGATCATCATGATCTGGTTTTGTCCGTTACGTCCCATGCTCCGCATCTGATAGCTTTTACAATGGTAGGGGTAGCTGATGAGTTTGCGCAAGTTACAAAATCAGAAGTAATAAATTATTCTGCGGCTGGGTTTCGTGACTTTACCAGATTAGCAGCTTCTGATCCGATAATGTGGCGTGACATATTTGTAAATAATAAAGATGCTGCTCTAGAGATCTTAGGTCGGTTTACAGAGGAACTATTTAGATTACAAAGTGCTATACGTCGAAAAGATGGAGAATTTTTGCAGAAATATTTTGAAAGAACTCGCGAGCTTAGGAGAAACATCATTGAAGCAGGTCAAGATACATCTGAACCGAATTTTGGTAGAAAATCGTGAAATAGTTTTTAAGACCAATTCATGTTAGAAATCTTAGTCCAGTGCGAGACATAATTGATCAATCCTGCAATTTTAAGAAAGACTTGAGAGCTCCTAGAAGCGATTTAATGGATTCAAGATCTTTGGGTAGATTAAGATTGGAATTAATGACTTTTAGAGTTCCGCTTATTGAGCTGTTTTGAGCGAAGATTACCTTATCAAGGAAGGGAATTTTATTTAACTCAAATTCATTATTGAGTTGTTTGAAATTAAAATTAAAATTTAGATTTCTCAAATTATTCTTTTTTTCCCTCTCTGACTCTGTGAGATGAAGTCCCGTTGCCTTTACAAATATTTCCTGATTTTTGGGAGATATAGAATCTGAGAATCTTGTTGCGATAATTAAATCTTTTATCGTAATGACATCTTTGGTGTTGAGTGTAATATATAGATCTGTCCCATGAAAAGTGAAAACGGGTTTTCTTATTGCATGAGTTTCAGCTATACTAATTTTTAGTTTTCCATTTGTTACTTCTAGGATTTCGTCGTTTAATCCCAATCTTATTGGCGGATCAATCGCCAGAATCATTTGGTCATGACTGTATATAAGGGAAATAAGTAAAATAGACTTTATGGTGAGATTGCCCCCATTTTTTTTTTCTACTATATTTAGGTTTTCAATTTGAGTATCAAGTCTGTTTGGGAATCCCCTAGTCTTCAAACGAAAACTAGTCGCAAAGTTCTGTTCTGCAATTTGCTTAAAATAGTTGTTAACAAAAGCTTCTTGTAAGTATACTTTTTCCTTCCATATAATTCCCCAAGCTATTGCAAGGATTAAAGCTATACCAAATAGGAATTTCAGCATGTAAGTTTTATGGTCTTCTATATTGGGTGTAATTTTAAGTCAAAAGAGTTGCAGTGGGATATCAAAAAAAAGTCATTTGGTAAATACAGATATGTTTTTATATTATAATGTATTAGAGTTTTCACATACTTTTAATCGCTAGAGAGCTAAGTTTAGATTTTAGTAGGTTAGGGAGGTAGCTTGAAAGAACAAAGGACATTGGAATTCAGTCAACCCACAAGACAAACTGGTCTGATGATCTTTGTATTAATTGCAGTGTCATTTGTAGCTTATCTATTATTTCCTGCAGTTGCACCAATTTTCTTAGCGTCGCCTTATTTAAATGGTCTTATTCTAAGTGTCTTTTTGCTTGGAGTTTTAGCATGCTTTTGGCAGTTACTTATCTTAGTGAGTTCAGTCTATTGGATTGAAGGTTTTGTTTCTGATCGTCCCGGACATGAGTTTGCAAAGCCACCTAGAATTTTGGCGTCACTGGAAGCCCTATTACGAGACAAAGAATCTCGAAGAAATATTACGGCTTTGTCAGCAAGATCAATATTGGACTCAGTAGCAACACGGTTAGATGAAGTTCGAGATATCACTAGATATATAGTTAATTTACTTATCTTTTTAGGACTGCTAGGTACTTTTTATGGGCTGGCTACTACAGTTCCTGCTGTGGTCGAAACTATAAAATCCCTTGCTCCAAAGGAAGGTCAAACCAGCTTAGATGCTTTTGAAGGTTTGATGATCGGCTTGGAGTCCCAGTTAGGCGGGATGGGAACAGCATTTGCATCATCTTTACTAGGATTAGCTGGTAGCCTTGTAGTTGGTCTTCTTGAATTATTTGCTGGCCATGGTCAGAATCGTTTTTATATGGAATTAGAAGAATGGCTTTCTTCGATTAGCAAAATAGGACAAAGCCTAACTGAATCTGAACCAATTACAGGTCAAATGGGAGATCTAAAATCTCAGGAATTAGTTTTAAATAGAAAAATTGGGCACTTAATTGAATTGTTTGAAGATCATGAGATTCAGGCCACCAAAACCCAAATTAAGATAGTTGAGTTGATCAAGACAATTGAGGCTTCAGTTTCAAATGTTGAATCGAAAAAAAGTGAGTCTCCAAGTAAGCAAAACAATACTTTAGTTGATATAAATTCTTTGATTCAAAACCAAGAAAACTTAGTAAATTTAATCAGAAATTATGTAGAGATAGAAAACAATTCTGATACTGAATTTAGAGCAAGGGTCAGAAACATGGACGTACAATTGGCTAAGATTTTTGATGAGTTGGCTTCTGGCAGGCAAGAGAGCCTTACCGAGTTACGCCAGGACTTAGCAATCTTATCAAACGCTATATTGGAGCTAGGACGTGCTAAAGATAGAAAAACAAGAGAGTAGTTTAAGCAATGGCACTATTACGTCGCTCTGGGAGTAGATTCACAACAAACATTTGGCCTGGTTTTGTTGATGCAATGACTGCACTATTACTAGTCCTAATGTTTGTTTTATCAATTTTCATGATTATTCAAACAGTTTTTAGAGAAAAGATATCGGGTCAAGAAACTGAGCTTTCTAGGTTAGAAGCGGAAGTTATTAAATTAATTTCTGATTTGGAAGGACAGAAAGAAGAATATGAAACCTTAAATTTGTCTAATTTAGCCACAAAAAAAGAGCTAGAAGCCCAAGTTGAATTAACCCTGGATAGATCTGAAAAGCTTAAGGGCGCACTGAAGAATCTTGATTTGGCTAACGTCAAAATTTCTGATTTTGAAGTTCGGGTGGCGAGCCTAATTGCTAGACGAACCCAACTGCTCTCTCAAATTGAACAAAAAGATATCCGCATAAAAAGGGAGCTTTCGAGATTGGAAGCTTCAAGGTTGGCTCTAGCTTCTGCAAGAAAGGAAATTGATTTTGGAAAAGAGAACGCAAGATTAGCCGCGGCCAAAAGAGAAGCTTTAGAGCTGATGGTAATTGAAATGCGCACAAATATGGCTGAAATGGAAAAAGATAAAAAGACTCTTAACAAAAATATAGAGCAAAAGGATTTAGCATTAGCACTGGCTTATGAAAATTTAGAAGAGACAGCATACAGGTTGAATGCTTCGGAGCGGGAAAGCTTAATTAAGCAAGCAGCAATCGAAAATTTGAAAGATAAAATAAGATCAAGCACAGAAATAATGAATGATAGGTCAAAGAAAATAGTCTTACTCGAAAAAGATCTTGAGAAAATGAATGTTGTGAGACAGCAATTAATTGAAGATTTAGAGTCTAAAGAGAACGTTCTAACTGATAATGAGAAAGAACTGGTCTTAGAAAGAATTGCAAAAGAAAGATTGAGGGAAGAATTAATGACTTCTTCCCAAAAACTAGATGATTCTGAAAGACAGCTATTGGTTGAAAAATTGGCAATTGAAAAATTGAGGAAGAGGTTGAGTGAGTCACGAGAGGAACTCGAGTTAGCGACGCTCTCTTTGGAAGAGGAAAGAAAGAGGGCCTTAGAGAATTTAGATCTGATAGCACAATCCGAAATTGCAAAAGAAATGATGAAAGAGCGTAATATGCGTTTGGTTGAAGAAAGAAATGAAGTTACGTCGCGGCTAGGAAAGACGTCAGAGATTTTAAAATTCAGAGAATTGGTTATTTCTGAGTTAAGGTCTCAAGTTTTATCAAGTGAAAGTGAGAAAAAGATATCACTTGGTCGCATCAAAGAGCTGAACCAAGAGACACTGTCTTTGGCTAACCAAATCAACGAATTACAAATGCTCTTGAGCGATTTTGAACAAAAAGATTCAGCGTCAAAGGTTCAAGTCGAGAATCTTGGTCGACGCTTGAATGCAGCTTTAGCTCAAGTTGTTTTAGAGGAGAAAAAGAATGCTCAACTAGAAAAAGAAAAGTTTGAAAGATTAGAGGCTGAGGCTAGGGAATTAAAGAATTATCGCTCTGAATTTTTTGGAAATTTGCGAAAAATTTTAGGAAATAATAAAGGTATCGAAATTGTGGGGGATCGATTTTTATTTCCGTCTGAAATTTTATTTAAGAGTGGTTCACACGAACTTGAGAAAAATGGAAAAAATGAGTTGTCACAAATGGCTTTGGTGATGAAAAAGATTGTGGCAGATATTCCAGAAAATATTGAATGGATTCTACGAGTAGATGGTCACACAGATAAGACAAAGTTTTTGTCTAGTGTCAATTTTAAAGATAACTGGGAGTTGAGTCAGGCAAGAGCCTTGTCAGTGGTAAGGTATTTTGTTTATGAAGAAGGCCTGCCTGCAAAACGATTTGCTGCTGCCGGTTTTGGTGAATTTCAACCAATTGACTTGGGCGAGACAGAGCAATCGTTGGCGAGGAATCGAAGAATAGAAATTAAACTCACCGAACGCTAGGCCATTCTTAGTATTTGGTGGTTTTATTACTTTGCCGTAAGAAGAGGTGGTTTTCTAGACGGCAGCCTCGGTTTCTCGGGTGGAGAAATATCTAAGTGAATTGCATCATTCTTAATACAAACCCTTACAAGGCCACCTTTAGTAAGCTTTCCGAAGAGAAGATCCTCAGCCAAAGGCTTTTTAATCACATCTTGGATGAGTCTAGATAAAGGGCGTGCTCCCATCTTCTCGTCGTATCCATTGCTGGCCAGCCATTCAGAAGCCTTAACAGTTAAATCAAACGTGACATTCTTATCCATCAGCTGGGCTTCGAGTTGGAGTACAAACTTTTCAACAACTCTCATTATAACTGGCTTTGGCAAAGTAGAGAAACTAATTACCGCGTCAAGTCTATTCCGAAATTCTGGGCTGAAGGTCTTTTCAATAGCTTTTGTATCTTCTCCTTCTCGTCTATCTCTTCCGAATCCCATTGCTGAGCTAGCTTGTTCTATTGCTCCAGCATTAGAAGTCATAATTAAAACAACATTCCTAAAATCAACAGATCGTCCATTGTGATCAGTCAACTTCCCATGATCCATAACCTGGAGTAAGATATTAAAGATATCTGGATGAGCCTTTTCTATTTCGTCCAATAATAGAATCGAATGAGGATGTTGATCCACTTTATCAGTTAAGATCCCACCCTGATCAAATCCAACATATCCTGGAGGAGCGCCAATTAGTCTCGATACTGCATGCTTCTCCATGTATTCAGACATGTCAAAGCGTATCAGCTCTACCCCAAGACAATCAGCTAACTGCTTAGCAACCTCTGTCTTTCCAACTCCTGTAGGGCCCGAAAAAAGGTAATTACCAATAGGTTTTTCTGGCTCCCTAAGTCCAGCTCTAGCCAATTTAATGGCTGAGGTTAGTGCGTCTATTGCTTTATCTTGCCCAAAAACTACTCTCTTCAGAGAACTATCCAAATTACTCAGTATTTCCGCGTCTGTCTTTGAGATACTTTTTGGAGGTATTCTCGCGATTTTCGCTATTACAGTTTCAATTTCTTTTACTCCGATCGTTTTCTTTCTCTTTTTCTCTGGTTGCAACATTTGTGCAGCTCCAGCCTCGTCTATCACGTCTATTGCTTTATCAGGTAATTTTCTATCATGGATATGTTTGACCGAAAGATCAATCGAAGCCTTAATAGCCTCTGTGGTATATCTGGTATCATGATGTTCTTCGAAGTATTGCTTTAAACCATGAAGAATTTCTACAGCTTGGTCAGAGGTAGGTTCTTCCACATCAATTTTTTGAAATCTCCTGGAAAGGGCTCTGTCTTTTTCGAAATGCTGCCTATATTCTTGGTATGTAGTGGAGCCCATACATTTCAGATTTCCAGACTGCAATGATGGCTTAAGCAAATTTGACGCATCCATCGCTCCTCCGGTTGTAGCTCCAGCACCTATTACTGTGTGGATCTCATCTATGAAGAATATTGCATTTGGTTGGTCTTCTAATTCTTTCAGCACATTTTTTAATCGTTCCTCAAAATCTCCTCTATATCTAGTTCCTGCTAGTAATGCTCCCATATCCAAGGAAAAAATGGTTGCTTGAGAAAGAATTTTTGGTATTTCCCCATTCACCACCTTCCTTGCTAAACCCTCTGCTATAGCAGTTTTACCAACGCCAGGATCTCCAACCAAGATGGGATTATTTTTTCTTCGCCTACATAGGATCTGGATACATCGTTCTATTTCTGCACTCCGCCCGATCAGTGGATCAATTTTACCGTTCTTGGCTTTTTCGTTCAGATTGATGCAATATTTGTCTAATGCAGTTTCTTTTTCAGCTTTGTCAACTTCAGCAGATTCTTCCACTTCATCAGTAGTGCCTGAAATACTTCTATCTTGTGAAAAATTAGGATTCTTAGCTACCCCATGAGCTATAAAATTTACCGCATCATATCGGGTCATTTCCTGCTCTTGAAGAAAAAAAGCAGCATGGCTCTCCCTTTCGGCAAAAATTGCCACGAGTACATTTGCTCCTGTAACTTCGTTTCTTCCCGAACTTTGAACGTGTATTGCTGCCCTTTGAATAACTCTTTGAAATCCCGTTGTTGGAACTGATTCTGTACCTTCTAC
>CACIIZ010000028.1 GCA_902586855.1 uncultured Alphaproteobacteria bacterium
ATCACCAAAGGTTCAATTTTTTTTTAGATAGATATTGACTTAGATGGGATTGCTCCCTAAATGAACACTGTTAGCACTCTGGGGCGACGAGTGCCTAACATATTTTTGTCGCCGTAAACATTAAATTAGGGAGTGTCATTTTATGACTTTTAAACCATTACACGATCGTGTTGTAGTTCGTCGAGTTGAGAACGACGAAAAGACCTCTGGCGGTCTAATAATACCTGATTCTGCTCAAGAGAAACCGGCAGAAGGTGAAGTGGTCTCTGTAGGTGAAGGTGCCAGGGATGAAAGCGGTAAGCGAATTTCGATGGACGTTAAAGCTGGAGATCGCATATTATTCGGCAAATGGTCCGGCACAGAAGTTAAGATTAACGGTGAAGATATGTTAATCATGAAAGAAAGTGATATTCTAGGTATAATGGCCTAGAGAGATATTTAAAAATTAGAAATATTTGGAAATTAAAGGTATTAGGAACAAAAATTATGGCTGCAAAAATTGTAAAATTTAGTACTGACGCGCGAAATAAGATGATGCATGGTGTCAATGTTTTGGCTGACGCAGTAAAAGTAACTCTGGGACCAAAAGGAAGAAACGTCGTGCTTGACAAGTCTTTTGGTGCTCCTCGAATTACGAAGGATGGTGTAACGGTAGCTAAGGAAATCGAACTTGATGATAAGTTTGAAAATATGGGTGCCCAAATGGTTAAAGAAGTAGCGTCAAGAACCAATGATACGGCTGGTGATGGTACAACTACTGCTACCCTATTAGCGCAATCAATAGTCAGTGAAGGTTTTAAGTCTGTCGCTGCAGGAATGAATCCAATGGATTTGCGCCGTGGGATTGATTTAGCAGTTTCTACTGTTGTGAATGCAATTGCTAAGCAAGCCAGGCCAGTGGCAAATAGTGATGAAGTTGCACAGGTGGGAACGATTTCAGCTAATGGTGAGGCAGAGATTGGAACACAGATAGCAGATGCAATGCAGAAAGTAGGTAATGAAGGCGTGATCACTGTGGAGGAGAATAAGGGGCTAGAAACTGAAACTGATGTTGTTGAAGGAATGCAATTTGACAGAGGTTACTTGTCACCATATTTCATTACAAATTCTGAAAAGATGACTGCTGATTTGGAAGATTGCTTGATTCTTTTACATGAGAAGAAATTGTCTTCTCTTCAGCCTATGGTTCCACTATTGGAAACAGTGATTCAATCAGGAAAACCATTGCTTATTGTAGCAGAGGATGTAGAAGGAGAAGCCTTGGCTACGCTGGTTGTCAACAAACTCCGTGGAGGACTCAAAATAGCTGGTGTGAAGGCACCTGGTTTTGGTGATCGTAGAAAAGCTATGCTACAGGATATAGCAATTTTAACAGGTGGGCAGCTTATTTCAGAAGATTTAGGAATGAAACTTGAAAGTGTGACGATGGACATGCTTGGGACAGCAAAAAGAGTTTCTATAACTAAGGATGAAACTACCATCGTCGATGGTGCAGGAGAGAAATCTGAAATAGAGGCGCGAGTATCACAAATAAAAGCTCAAATTGACGAAACTTCTTCAGATTATGACAAGGAAAAACTGCAAGAGCGTTTAGCAAAACTTGCTGGTGGAGTTGCAGTTATCCGTGTTGGAGGTTCAACTGAAGTCGAAGTCAAGGAAAGGAAAGACCGAGTTGACGATGCGCTGAATGCAACAAGAGCAGCGGTGCAAGAAGGTATTGTAGTCGGAGGAGGTGTGTCCTTGATGGTTGCTGCTAAGAGTTTGGTAAAAGCTAAAGGTTCAAATGCTGATCAAGAAGCAGGTATCAATATCGTAAAGAGAGCATTGGAAGCTCCACTACGGCAAATTGCTGAGAATGCAGGAGTTGACGGAGCAGTTGTTGCGGGTAAAATTCGTGAAAGTAAGAATGATACACATGGATTTAATGCCCAAACAGAAGAATATGGTGATATGTTTAAGTTTGGAGTAATAGATCCGGCAAAGGTAGTTCGTACTGCTTTAGAAGATGCGGCTTCTATTGCTGGTCTCTTAGTCACTACCGAAGCCATGGTTGGGGACAAGCCGGAGCCAAAGGCTGCAGCAGCTCCACCGATGCCTGACATGGGCGGTATGGGTGGTATGGGAGGCATGATGTAAGTCGACGCCTTTCAATTATATATCGCATAATTTTTTGAGGAAAGGGAGCTTATGCTCCCTTTTTCTTATGAAATGACGTTAGTATGACCCATTTTTCTTCCTTCTCTTGGATCATCTTTACCGTAAATATGAGTTGAGCCGGCACAGTCATTTGGCAACATGTTCACTGCGGGACCCAATACGTTTCGCATTAGAACATTTGAATGTCTTTGCCCATTGCCTATTGGCCATCCGGTTATAGCCCTTATATGCTGTTCAAATTGGTTTATTAGGCAACCACTTTGGGTCCAGTGACCTGAATTATGAACTCTTGGTGCTAACTCGTTGACTAACAATTTATTATTTCTTGTGACAAAAAACTCAACCCCCATCACTCCTACGTATTCCAAGGCATTCACAATTTTGCTTGAAATTAAAACAGCATCGCTTGCCAGTGAAAATGGTATACTAGCGGGGACCCTAGACTCGACCAAAATTCCGTTTTGATGTAGGTTTTCTGCAGGATCAAAAGCAGATATATTCCCAACGATGTCCCGGCATATAATTATTGAAATTTCTAATTTGAAATCTATCAATTTTTCAAGAATTACGGGAATTTTATTGAACTTTGATGCGATATTTACAATTTCTTGCTCAGAATAAACGATTTCCTGCCCTTTCCCATCATAACCAAGTCTCGTGCGTTTAAGAATAAGTGGAGGAGCTAGTGAATTGAGACTTTTTAAAATTTCATCATCAGATTTTGCTTCAACGAATGGAGCTGTTGGTAGCTTCAATGTATTCAGAAAAGATTTTTCTATGACTCTGTCTTGACATGTTGATAAGGATTTAGCATTTGGAAAAACATTTTTGAGTTTGTCACAAATATGAATTGTCTCGAGAGGAATATTTTCAAACTCAAAAGTTATCACATCTACATTATTGGCAAATTCCTCTAAGGCCGATTTATTTTCGTAGCTATATGTACTAGAAAGATTGGTCACCTGCTTAGCCGGAGCCTTTGGATTTGGATCAAAAATGTGTGTCTTAAAGCCGAGCTGGGAGGCCGCAATAGACAGCATTCTTCCGAGTTGTCCTCCTCCCAATATCCCTATAGTGCTTCCCAAAGGAAGTTTTTTATTTTTATTCATCTTTTGGGACTTCTGGTACGCTATCTCTCTGTTCCTGATGCCAGGAGTCTAAGATAGTCGCTATACGCTTATTAGCTAAAGCCAAAATCGAAGTTGCATAAAGGGCAGCATTAATGGCGCCAGGAATACCTATTGCCATAACAGAAACAGGACATCCTTTTGGCATTTGGAGCATGGAGTAAACACTATCTAATCCAGAAAGCGCTTCAGAGACTATCGGTACACCAATCACAGGTAAACTGGTTTTTGAAGCAACCATACCAGGTAAATGGGCAGCACCACCTGCTCCTGCTATTATGATTTTGATCCCTCTTAAGTTAACTTTTTCAGAATATTCAAATAATCTATCAGGTGTTCTATGAGCAGAAATTATTTTTGTTTCGTGAGGGATCTTTAGTTCTTTTAGTATTTTGCAGGAATATTTCATTGTATGCCAGTCCGACTGACTTCCCATAATAACGCTCACCAAATATTGGTCCATAAGTGTACCTTAAATTATCAACTGTCTAAAACCTATCAAATAACTCTACCAAATAAAATCTTTTATCTCTTGTTTCTATTTGATTTATGAATATCCTGTATATGTATTTTGTAGATATTAGTGATGAGAAAATGTCTAGGTTATCATTTGCTGCGCATCCATTTCTGTTAGGTTTTGAGCAAATTGATCGATTGCTTGAAAAAACAATTAAAATAGGGAATGATGGTTTTCCTCCATATAATATTGAGCTATCAGATGAAAATAGTTACAAAATTACTCTGGCTGTAGCTGGATACGCCGAAGAAGAACTAAGCGTTACCTTGGAGGAGCGTCAACTAATAATAACAGGGAATCAATCAGAAAAAGGTTCTGATGTTACCTATGTGCACAAGGGTATAGCTGCGCGGCATTTTCAAAAGAGTTTTGTTCTTGCAGATGGTGTCGAGATTGAAGGTGCAGAGCTGGAGAAAGGCTTACTAAATATTTTCTTAGTGAAGAGGCAATTAGATTTAAAGATAAAGTCAATAAAGATTACCGAGAGAAATTAATAGAATCTGGTCTGTTTAATTATGATACAGTTCGTTTATGGGTTTATTTAAAAGGGCTATTGGTTTTATTCATAGAGAAACTTGTTAGGAAGATTCATTGCCTAGGAAGTATATACTCGCTATTAGAAATTGATTGCATTTGAACTCATACCATCTGGCAACAGAAAACTTTTTAAAGGTCACGCCATTGGCGGGGCGTAAGGACATTGGAAGTGATGCAACTCTCTCTTTCTGCTTAGATATTCCTCTGAGTCATTTCTAGATGTGTTTTTTCCGAAAATAAAAAGAACAAAAAGATTCTCAAAACCAAATAGTTTAAAGAGAATCATTTCTTAGTTTCTGATATAAATCTTTCTGCTTCTAGAGCTGCCATACACCCCATTCCAGCAGCCGTCACAGCTTGCCTATATTTAAAATCTGTTATATCGCCAGCTGCGAATACTCCGGGGATAGAGGTTTGCGTAGAATTATTTTGTGTTAAGATGTAACCTCCTTGATGAGTGTCTAATTGATCCTTTACTAGTTCATTTGAAGGCGAGTGACCAATTGCTACAAAAACGCCTTTGCAAGGAAGACTTAAAACTTTTTTGGTTTTTATATCCTCTATAATGATACCTTCAACACCCAACGGGTCATCTGTTCCAATTATTTCTTTGACTATGGAGTTCCATTTAACTTCAATTTTTGGATTTTTGAATATTCTCTCCTGTAAGATCTTTTCAGCTCTGAAACTTTCTCTCCTATGAATCAGGATTACTTTTGTTGCAAAGTTTGTCAAAAACAATGCCTCCTCCACAGCAGTATTTCCTCCACCAATTACTGTGACGACTTGTCCACGAAAAAAAAATCCATCGCAAGTAGCGCAGGCAGATACTCCAAAGCCTTTGTATTTCTGTTCTGAGTCCAGACCGAGCCAGTTGGCTTGGGCCCCAGTTGCCAAGACTACTGACTCTGCTTCATATTTGTTGTCATTATCACCATGAGCTACAAACGGGTACTTACTTAGATCTAGTTTGTTAATTACGTCAGGTACTATTTTAGCACCAGCTTTTTTTGCGTGATCCTCAAGATTTATCATTAAATCAGGACCTTGTATTTCCTGAATGCCAGGCCAATTCTCTACTTCGGTTGTGATGGTTAGTTGTCCGCCAGGTTGTATACCCTGGGCCAAAATAGGATTTAACATGGCTCGGGCACCATACACAGCGGCGGTGTAACCAGCTGGCCCAGAACCAATAATTAGCATACTAGTTTTTTGCATGTTTTTACTTTTCAGACTGACGCAGATTTTTTACATTTTTTTTAATAATTGAAGGTCCTTCAAATTAGATTGTTATTGCAGAAATCATTCTTCCACAATCTTGTAGCTTATTTTTTTTATTACGCCGATGAGAATAAAAATCATTGCTTAATTCAAACGTGCATTTGGCTATGTTTTTTGTGAGAGTTATACCCATAGAAGTTAACTTTCCCAAAACTAAAGAGGGTAAGTCAAACCATATTTTCCCTCGATTATCTATCACAAAGTATTCCTTATTTTTAGGATTTTCAGCTAAGAACTTATTTAGAAATTCAGAACCAACTTCATAATTTTCTTGCTGAATACAGGGACCTATGATCGCAGATATTGACTGTCTTTTAGCACCTAATTCAATCATTTCCTTGACCGTATTTTCCACAATGGAGTCCAAAGCTCCTCTCCATCCCACATGCGCTACGCCAACGATTCTGGTTTCATGTTCTGCAAACAAGATAGGTGCACAATCAGCCGTTAATACAGCTAAACCAATTCCTTCCTTAAGGGTAACCATAGCATCTCCGTCTGTAATGTTGGAGTTTATAGGTCCTTTGACCGTTATGACTTTGGACGAGTGTGTTTGATTTAACGTGATCAGGTTGTTTAAAGAAATTCCCAAGTCTTTTGCAACAAGCTTTCGATTTTCAAGGATAATTGATTTTTCATCTAGTGATTTTAGATCACAATTTAGACTCTCAAATGTTCCAGTAGATAAACCTCCCTGACGGAGAAAAAAACCGTGAGTAAATGGGTGGAGCAAATTTGATTTCAGGCTGGGAAGTGTCAAAACTCTAGCCCTAACAACGGAGGAGATATTTCACTTCTTATACCTATAACCTTAAATAGATTTCCCATTAATTTCTTACTTGTTAACCTTTCTAGTGCACTTTGATGTAAGCTAAGTGCCTTACCTCTCAGATTTTGGGATAACACTCTTGCTCTTTCTTCTATTCCTAAAGCTTTCAAAAAGTCTCCTTGGCAAATTAAATTAGAGACTACTACTCCAGATCTTTCAGCATAATTCCTTATAGCTTCAAAATCAACTAAACAGGTTAGATCCTGTTCTCCAGGAAAGCGCAATGGATCAGCATATCTATGTTGATGAACCGCTTGTAAAGTATTGCCAAGGTTACCCTCTTTGCCGTAGTCTATAATCAAAGCTGCACCCGAATTCTCTTCAATGTGTTTAGACAGATAGCGAACTATGTCTTGGATGCTTTTTGAAATCTCTATTATACATCCGTCACCAATTCTTCTGTCCTCTGAATTGAAAAATATTTTGTCTCGGGTTTTCATAAGTTGGTAGCAGAAATCATTTGATTCTGGATCGTCCGAAGCCTCCATGTTAACCATGATTTCGTACCATTGATCAGAATTTCTTTTAAACTGTCTGACTGGTAAAGTATCAAAGAATTCGTTTGCTATAACTATTGTGGGTTGCTTGGGTAAAGTTTCTAAATCAGTTTTCCATTGAGCTGAAAAACCTTTTAGGGAATTCTTTTGTATTTTTCTAAGAGAGGGCGAGATCTCAATAAGAATTAAATTTAACGCACTGTGAAAACCGCTGATCCTTTTAGTTGCTCTTAATATATCAGCCATCAGCGTACCATTTCCGGGACCTAATTCGACAAGGGAAAAATTTTTTGGTTTTTGTTGATCTATCCACACATGGCCTATCCACAAGCCAATCAACTCTCCAAACATTTGAGATATTTCAGGACTGGTGGTAAAATCACCTGTGGCTCCGATAGGTTTATTTCTAATGTAGTAACCATGTTCAGGATGGGTTAGACAGATTTTCATATAATCGGCAATGCTTAAAGCTCCATTGCAAAGTATTTCTTTTCTCAGTATATCAATTATTTTGTTATCTTTCCGATTCATTACAGTTGGGTCCGATTTTTTCTAA
This sequence comes from uncultured Alphaproteobacteria bacterium, assembly GCA_902586855.1. Lineage (GTDB taxonomy): Bacteria > Pseudomonadota > Alphaproteobacteria > Rhodobacterales > Rhodobacteraceae > CACIIZ01. The sequence goes on from CACIIZ010000028.1 coordinate 7,502, forward strand.
ATGACCATAAAAGAAAAATTAATCCAGTAATTACCATAGGTAGTGAAAGGCTTTGTCCCATGGAAAGCCCAGTGTTCCCAGGCAGTAAAATGATGTACCCAAGTGGATTTTCAATAGAGATATATTGTGGGTCTGCTTCTCTAAATAATTCAACAAAAATTCTTGCCAAACCGTATCCCATGAAAAATACCCCCATAATTCTTCCTGGTGATTTTAAGGCATCAAATAAAAATACTAGAATTAGTAATAACAAACCTAGAAAAAGGCCTTCTAAGCAGGCCTCATACAGTTGCGATGGATGCCTCAAACAAGTATCGTCTTGCCAAGATGTAGGACAGATGCTGGCAGGGGGCTTTGTAAATTCTATCCCAACACTCATTGTCGTTGGTCTTCCCCATAATTCTTGATTAATAAAATTTGCGAGGCGCCCTAGAAATAAACCTGGTGGGGTGCTCAAAGCCACTATGTCACCCATAGATGACAGCGATATTTTGTTTTTTAGTGAAAAATATAATGCGCCTAAAACAACACCAATAAATCCGCCGTGAAAAGACATACCACCCTCCCAAAGGTATAGAATTTTGATAGGGTGATCCAAATAAAAAGCAGGGTTGTAGAAAATAACGTAACCTAGCCTTCCACCAATAATAATTCCCAAAATTAGAAAGGTCATAAGATCTTCGATGTTTTTAGGGGTTAAAGGACTATTATTATTAGTCCAAAGGTGACTCTTTTTGGAAATTGAAGCTAAGATATACCATGCGAAAATAATACCAAAAATGTATGAAAGCGCATACCAAGTTAATGCAAAATTGAAGCCTAATAATTCAAAGGAAAACACATTTGGAGTTAAGAAGTCAGGAAATTTCGTATGCATCTGAAATCCAATCACTTGTTTTTTCAAAATTCTTTTACTACATATCTGGTTAGGAAGCTATTCCAACCAATTAGCTTTCATGTTAACACCTTATAAAATAGATTCTTGGATAATAAAATGCAAAGTAGAAATCAGGTTATTGATGATGTAGCACGCTTAGTTACAAACGCTTTGGGTCTGGCTCAAAACGCAAGTGGTGAGATAGAGAATGCTGTCATGAGCCTTTTAGATAGATATTTGGCCGAGCGAGGGTTGGTGACCCGGGAAGAGTTTGAGGCCTCCCAGTTAAGTCTTGAAAAAGCACTGACAGAAATCAATGAGTTGAGAAAGTCTTTGGAAGAGTTTCAAAAAGATCCCAAAACAAATGCTCGCAGTAAAAAAATCAAGAAACCTTCCAGTGGTGAGGAATCTTTCTAATAGGAGACCTCTAGGACTATCTTGTTTGGAAAAAATCTAGCTTAAGATATTAATACTTAACATATCAATATATTGTGTTATTGTTTTGTCTAATAGCTACAAATTGTTAATAGCAACGAAATTTTTCGGGGAGTAATTTAAAGAATGGATATTATCCAGGACTTAGAGCAGTATTTTTTGTCGAATCCAGTGGCCTACTTTGGAGCTTTCGCTAAAAAGAAAAATTGGGAAGTTGTTGCAGAAACGAGTGACAGCACGGCATTTTATGCCGAGGGTCTTTGGCGAAAATATTTGTATTGGTTTCATTGGGTGGAGTCGGACCAACAATTGCGAATAACATGTGAATATGACCTGAGGTTGCCGAAAAATCGCAGCAATTCTCTTTACAAAACTCTTAATCTAGCTAACGAAAAATGTTTTGAAGGATTTTTCACCTATTGCGCTGAACAAAAGGTCATTATTTTTCATAGTAAATATAAAGGCTCAGATGCTTTAGAAATAAATACTTCCAGGTCAGATGAGATAGTTTCGCGTATCACCAAAGTTATGGATGAGCTATATCCAGTATTTCAGTTAATATCATGGGGTAAGGAGACCCCAGACACAGCAATGAGACTTGCTAGCCACCAGGTTTCAGGTTTTATCTGATTTATAATTTTATTTCTAAGAATTATTGGAATCCTAGAAGAATTAAGAAGATGCCTTCATTAGAAAGAAAAAAGATTTTATTGATCATTGGTGCTGGTAATATGGGTGAATCTCTACTTCGGAGCTGGGTGGAGAATCAAATTAATGACACCTGTTTGTTAGTGCTAGAGCTTAGCCCTTCAGAGTGGTTAAAATCTGTCTCCCAAAAGGGATTAATTGAGTTGAATCCACGTGAAATTACCAAGCAAATTGATGTATGTGTTTTCGCGATCAAGCCACAGAATTTGGGAGAAGTTTTAAAGGAAAATTATCTGAGGATCAGCAAAAAAACACTTATCATTTCTGTTGTGGCAGGCAAGGATTTCAGCTTTTTTCAGGCTAACTTTCAGGACAACATACCCATAATTCGGGTAATGCCTAATACCCCTGTTGCAGTGAATCAGGGTGTTTCGGCTATAGTGGCAGATCAATATGCTAACAAAAAGCATGTTGAGTGGGCAAAGAAATTATTTTCCCCATTGGGAAAAGTTGTCCAGTTGAAAAATGAGCGAGAAATAGATGTGGTGACTGCTATTTCTGGCTCAGGCCCAGCTTATGTTTTCAATTTTATTGAAAATTTAATTGAGATGGCTGAAGAGTTGGGACTTTCGAGCGAAGTTTCAAGAAAACTGGCCATACAGACGGTCATTGGTGCAGGCTTGCTAGCTGAGTCTACTAAATCTACGCCTAGAAGATTGAGGGAAAATGTAACTAGTCCCGCTGGTACAACAGAAGCGGCTTTAGAGGTTCTAATGGATAGCAAGTTTGGATGGAAACCGATTATAAAAAAGGCAATAAATGCTGCACATATTAGAAGTCAAGAATTATCAGGTAGCAAAAAAGTTGAGAGGGAAAGTAGTTTGAATCACATAGAAGTCGATGACTTTACGAAAGTTGATATCCGAGTGGGGGAAATAGTTAGGGCTGAACCATACCCAGATGCAAAAAAGCCAGCCTTCAAACTTTGGATCAATTTTGGACCTGAATTAGGTGAAAGAAAGTCCTCAGCTCAGATAACAAATCATTATTTGCCAGAAACATTGGTTGGTCGACAAATATTAGCAGTCGTGAATTTTGGTCCGAGGCAAATAGGTAAGTTTGTTTCTGAAGTGTTAGTCTTAGGAGTACCTGATAAAGAGGATAGTGGTATCATTTTGGTAGAACCAGAGAAAAAAGCACTTGTAGGCGGCAGAATGTACTAGGATTTAGCCATTTCTTTGCACCAATGAAAACGGCAGAGCGAAGTATAAGATTCGTTTCCACCGATTTGTATTTGATCCCCCTTGGCAACGACTTGGCCATTTGCATCTGTACGGACAACCATTGTTGCTTTTCTACCACAGTGACAGATTGTTTTTATTTCTCTCATCTCGTCTGCAATTGATAGTAGCGTCAAAGATCCAGGAAAAAGTTCCCCCCTAAAATCGACTCGCAAGCCATAACAGAGGACTGGAATCTCTAATTCATCCACAATCCTTGCTAGCTGCCATACTTGGGGTTTAGACAGAAACTGCGCTTCATCTAAAAGAACGCAGTCAATTTTATATTGTCCTGAAGAATTTTTTATTTTCTTATAAATGTTTTCTTTAGGATCAAAAACTGAAGCCTGTTCTTCAATACCAATGCGACTGACTATTTTTTCATTTCCCGATCTATTATCCAATTTTGCTGTTATCAAGTAAGGGTTCATCCCTCTTTCGCGATAATTGTAAGCAGCCTGGAGAAGGGCTGTGGACTTGCCAGCATTCATAGTAGAGTAATTAAAGTATAATTTTGCCATTCAATACCAATCTTCTAATTTTGCAATTTACTTAAAGGACTTTAATTCCTGAAGAGATATAACACTGATATCTGTTTCCCTAGAGCTTTTTATGGCATGAGCAGCAGCCCAGGCCCCAGTGGCAGAGGTGAAATATGGGAGTCTTTTTGCTACTGATATGGTTCGTATTTCCCGACTATCTTTTATCGACTGAAGGCCTTCGGTTGTATTGAAGACCAGATCTATTTTATTATCACTTAAGAAATCTATAATATTTGGTCGACCCTCATAGGCTTTTTTTACGAGCGTTGCTTTTATATTATTCTTTCTAAGATAGTTTGCAGTTCCAGAGGTAGCTATTAAGTTTATACCTAATTCCTCAAGTGTTCGACAAGCTTCTAGTAGTTTTTCATTCTTGTCCTGATCCTTTAGTGATATAAAAGCAGTACCCATGTCCGGCAATTTGACCCCAGTTGCTAATTGGGCTTTTAAGAAAGCTTGAGCGAACGATTTGTCAACTCCCATGACTTCGCCCGTAGAACGCATTTCTGGTCCTAATAGAACGTCAACTCCTGGAAACTTATCGAACGGTAAGACAACCTCTTTTACTGCATAATAGTTAAATTTTGGTTCCTCTAAATCATTACAACTGATGCCTGCCATTAATAAGGCGGCTATTCCGGGGATTGGTTTTCCTATAGCTTTTGATACGAAGGGTAATGTTCGTGAAGCTCTAGGATTTACTTCCAAAACAAAAATTTTGTCTTCTCTGATAGCGAACTGAACATTCATTAAGCCTATCACTTTGAGCTCAAGTGCTAACAATTTAACTTGCGCTTTAATTTGATTTATGAGTGAGTCCGGTAAAGAATATGGAGGAAGAGAACAGGCACTATCTCCGGAATGTATACCCGCTTCTTCGATATGCTCCATTATCCCAACGATTGTGACCTTTTTTCCATCAGATATGGCGTCCACATCTACTTCAATAGCCCCATTTATAAAACTATCAATTAATATTGGCTTATTTTTACTTACTTGGACCGCTTCTTTGATATAATGTTTTAGATGTGCTGAATTTAATATTACCTCCATAGCTCTCCCACCTATTACGTAGGAAGGTCTTATTACAATGGGATAGCCTAGTTCTTTTGCCTTACCAATAGCTTCTTTCTCAGATCTAGCTACTTCATTATTTGGTTGTCTTAACTTCAACTTTTTCAACATTTCTTTGAATTTTTCACGATCTTCCGAAATATCAATAGACTCAGGAGTAGTTCCAAGGATGGGGATGTTATGATGTGAAAGCGCTTTAGCTAAGTTTAATGGAGTTTGTCCTCCTAATTGAATTATTACACCTTTAAGAATTCCATTAGATTTTTCCACTTCAATTATCTCAAGAACGTGTTCGATAGTTAGAGGTTCAAAGTAAAGTCTATCCGATGTGTCATAATCTGTAGATACTGTTTCGGGGTTACAGTTAACCATGATTGTTTCGACACCAACTTTGGACAGCGCGAAACTGGCATGACAACAGCAGTAATCAAATTCTATCCCTTGCCCGATTCTATTAGGGCCACTCCCGAAGATGATGACCTTTTCGGCATTGCTGGGATTTGACTCACAGTCCATACTTTCTGAGAAGAACATATCATAGGAGGAATACATGTATGGGGTATTTGATTGGAATTCCCCTGCACATGTATCTACTCTTTTAAATGAAGCTTTCACCCCCATTCCCCACCTTTTTTCCCGAACCACTTCTTCAGGTAAAGATGTTAGTTCGGCCAATCTTGAATCAGTGAATCCCATTGATTTTAACGCTTGTAACTCCTCTGGATTTATAGGCAGAGAAGTTTCTCTTAGTTTGTTTTCGATAGTTGTTATCTCTGCTACTCTCTCCAGAAACCAAGGATCAACCCCTGTGATTTGGTAAATTGTTTGAAGGTCCATGCCAGAGCGCATTGCTTGTGCAATTTGTAATAATCTGTCAGAATTTTGCTTTGACAATGCTGATATCATTGCTTCTCTATTATCGGGAAATTCTATTTCATTAAGTCCTGTAAGACCAATTTCTAACGAGGCCAAGGCTTTCTGCAAACTTTCTTGGAAAGATCTCCCAATAGCCATAACTTCACCAACAGATTTCATAGCACTGTTTAGTTCATTGCTAGATCCAGGAAACTTTTCAAAAGTGAATCTGGGGATTTTTACTACGACATAATCAATGGTTGGTTCAAAACTAGCAGGGGTATTACCAGTTATATCATTAGCTAATTCATCCAAAGTAAAACCTACTGCTAACTTGGTTGCGACCTTTGCAATAGGAAAACCAGTGGCTTTAGAGGCTAGAGCTGATGATCTAGAAACTCGAGGGTTCATTTCTATAACAACCATTCTACCATCTTTTGGATTAACAGCCCATTGCACATTTGAACCGCCAGTTTCTACCCCAATTTCCTGGAGTATTCTAATTGAATTAGTTCGCATCAACTGAAACTCTTTATCTGTGAGAGTCATGGCTGGTGCCACTGTAATGCTGTCACCAGTGTGTACACCCATTGGATCTATATTTTCTATAGAACAGACTACTATAGCGTTATCCATGTTATCTCGGACAACTTCCAACTCGAACTCTTTCCAGCCCAAGAGACTCTCATCAATCAGAATTTGGTTAACTGGTGAAAGTTCAAGACCAGTGTGGCAAATTTCAAAATACTCTTTTTCATTGTAGGCAATTCCGCCTCCTGTTCCACCCAGCGTGAAAGCAGGACGAATAATTGCTGGTAGACCTATCTTATCGAGAGCATTTTTCACATCTTGTAAATTCTCGGCTACTACGGACTTTGGACTTTCTATTAGAAGTTTATCCATGGCATCCCGAAATTTTTTTCTATCTTCTGCCTTTTCTATGGCTTCTTTTTTTGCCCCAATTAATTCAACGTTTTCTCTCGCTAAAATTCCAGAATTTTCAAGGGCAATTGCAACGTTTAGGCCAGTTTGTCCACCCATGGTGGGGAGTATTGCATCTGGCTTTTCTCGCTTGATAATAATCTCCAAAGTATTGACAGTAATTGGTTCTATGTATGTAGAGTCAGCGATTTCTGGATCTGTCATAATTGTTGCAGGGTTGGAGTTCACCAAGATTACTCGATAACCCTCCTCCTTCAACGCCTTACATGCTTGTGTCCCCGAATAATCAAATTCACAAGCTTGACCAATTACTATTGGTCCAGCACCTATGATCATTATGGAGGAAATATCTTTTCTTTTAGGCATCCGTCATTTTAGGTATTTTTCTAAAATTTGTTTTGTCAGTAACTAATGATTTACGCAAGACAAATATTTTCTTTTTAGTTTGTTTATAATTTAAATAGATCAAAATTGGGTATATTTATCCTTTACGCTTTGGTTTCTTTAGATTATTTCAAGGGGAATTCAAAAAATATGCAGAGGTTTCCATGAAAGTTTATCGAACTCACAATTGCGCGGAACTGGGTCTAAACCATGTTGATCAGAGTGTCACATTATCGGGTTGGGTTCATAGAGTACGAGATCATGGAGGAGTATTATTTTTTGATTTACGCGATCACTATGGAATAACGCAGGTAGTGATAGACCCTGATAGTAAAGATTTCACTACTGCAGAAACTTACAGATCAGAATGGTGTGTTCAAGTTAAGGGAACAGTGAAAGCACGAGCCTCAGATCTAATTAATAAGAACTTACAAACTGGTTATATTGAAGTTTTCATCGAAAATACGGAGGTAATTTCGACTGCTGCGGATCTTCCCTTACCTGTTTTTGGAGAACTAGAATATCCAGAGGAAACTCGATTAAGATATCGATTTCTAGATTTAAGGAGGGAAGGGTTACACAATAATATGTTATTACGTGCTAATGTTATAGCTTCGATCAGGAAAGAGATGTGGAAAATTGGTTTTAATGAATTTCAAACTCCAATATTAACAGCCTCGTCACCAGAAGGAGCAAGGGATTTTTTAGTACCAAGCAGGTTAAACCAAGGAAAATTCTACGCATTACCGCAAGCTCCTCAGCAATTTAAACAGCTCATCATGATGGGAGGATTTGATAAATATTTCCAAATAGCACCTTGTTTCCGTGATGAGGATCCAAGATCTGATCGGTCTCCAACTGATTTTTATCAACTGGATATAGAGATGAGTTTCGTTAACCAGGAGGATGTTTTTAATACTGTTAAACCCGTGATAGAAAAAATCTTTAAGGAACATAGCAATAAGAAGGTTGAAAGCCATTGGCCAAGAATAACTTACAAGGATGCAATGCTATGGTATGGTACAGACAAACCTGATTTAAGAAATCCCATAAGGATGGAAAAGGTTTGCGAAGTCTTTAAAGATTCTGGGTTCACTGTTTTTTCAAACATTCTTAAGACTGAAGGATGTGAAATAAGGGCTATACCCGCACCAGGGGGTGGTAGCAGAAATTTTTGTGATAGAATGAACAGTTTTGCTCAGAAAGAAGGTTTACCCGGAATGGGATATATGTTCTGGAGAGAAGCAAATGGAAATATTGATGCTGCTGGTCCGATTGCAAAAAATATTGGTGTTGAAAAATCTGAATTCATAAGAAATAGCTTAGGATTAAATGTGGGGGATGCAGCTTTTTTTCTAGGGGGAAATCCAAAGAATTTTGAGGCGTTTTCAGCAAAGGCAAGAAATCATATAGGGCTAGAATTGAAATTGATTGATGACAATGTTTTTGCCTTTGCTTGGATAATTGATTTTCCAATGTATGAAAAGGATGTAGAAAATGGAAAAATAGATTTTTCTCATAACCCGTTCTCTATGCCACAAGGTGGGTTCTCTGCATTAAGTGGTGATCCTCTAGAAGTACTTGGCTATCAGTATGATCTGGCTTGTAATGGTTACGAGCTATTATCAGGGGCGATTAGGAATCACGAGTTAGATACAATGTACAAAGCTTTCGAACTTGCAGGATATTCTAATGCAGAGGTTACGTCCCGTTTTTCTGGAATGATACAGGGCCTAAAATTTGCTCCACCCCCCCACGGTGGTTGTGCTTTAGGAATCGATAGAATGATTATGTTACTGGCGAATGAGGAAAATATCCGAGAGGTAATCATGTTTCCAATGAACCAGAAAGGAGAGGATTTAATGATGAACGCCCCCTCTCCTGCTACAAATAAACAGATTCGTGAACTTGGGATTAGAATTGTCGAGCAGGATTTAGATGAAGTGGATGGATCTTAAAATGACAGTAAATGAAAGTACCAAAAAGTTTTTTGCAAATAGAAGGTCCGTATCTGTTAAGTGGTTGAAAGGACCTGGTCCTCGAGAAGAGGAAATCGCAGAAATAATTAAATCTGCTCTGCGAGTACCAGACCATGGGAAGCTCGAGCCATGGAGAGCTGTCCTAATTTCAGAAGAATCAAAAAATAAATTTCTAACTATAGTCGAAAATAGAGCACAGCAACTCTCTATAGATCCTGGTAAGCTAAAAAAAAATAGGGAAAATTTATTAAGTTGTCCTTTAATAATTACAATAATCTGTTCTCCAAAACGTAGTGAAAAAATTCCAGAGATAGAGCAAATACTATCTGCTGGTGCCCTATGTTTAAACGTTTTGAATAACTTTCTTGCTTCTGGCTGGGGGGGCAACTGGTTAACTGGTTGGATGGCTCACGATAGGAAGTTTGGAGAACAAGCCTTTAATCTTTCAGCGGATGAGTTTGTAGCAGGATATATATATGTGGGGAGTTATGATCAAACTCTAACTGAGAGACCAAGACCTGCTGTTGCAGATAAAGTTAGTTGGTTTTAGCGAGAGTGGTATTTCTCAATTGCTTGCTATATCTTTTTGGGCTTGGTGGCCATTAAAGATTCTTGCTTCAAGTCAAGAAAATTAGGTATATTATGGTCATTGCGATTAACCACAGGCAAAACGCCAAAATTGTAACCCAAACCATTTTTATTTTTATTTGTGGATTCTCTGGAGCTGAGGATGGTGTGCCATAGATTTTTTTCCCAGTCTCTTGTTGGGTTTTTATTCTCAGAGGTAATGCTATGAAAAGTAGGATAAACCAAAGTATAGCAAATAAAACTATTGAAGCCGTGATAGTCATTGTTTCCCTATTTACTTCTGCTGCAACTCAATCAGGGTACCATTGAAATTAGACGGGTGAAGGAAAATAATTGGTTTTCCGTGGGCCCCTATTTTAGGTATTCCTGGTTCAAGTATTTTATAATTATTTTCTGAAAGTTTTTGGATAGCCAAATTTATACACTCAACTTCATAGCAAAGGTGGTGTATGCCCCCTTTGGGGTTCTTCTCAAGGAACTTCCTTATAGGGCTATTATCGTTAAGCGGAGAAATGAGTTCAATCTTCGTATTTGGCAATTTTATGAAGACAATTTTTACTCCATGCTCAGGCTGTTCAATCTGTCCGCTCACTTCAGCTCCAAGTATATTTTTATAGGTACTGCTTGCGTCTGCAATATCTGGCACTGCTATGGCAACATGATTTAATTTACCAATCATGTTGACCTCGGACGCATACAAGATTTTTCTTTAAAGTAATGTGCATGTTCTTCAATAAGATCCAAATAAATTTTCTCTAGGGCAAAAATTTGTGATGTTGGTACTGATTCATTTATCGCATGCATTGTTTCACCAACCAGACCAAATTCAACCACCGGACACTTTTTATAGATAAATCTAGCATCAGAAGTTCCGCCGGAGGTGGAAAAGGCTGGTTTAATACCGGTGATTTTGAACACACTTTTCCTTACTAATTGGGCAAGATCGGTAGGCTCAGTATAAAAATGTTCTCCCGAAACTTTTATGTTATAGTCAATCTTTGTTTTTGTCTTTTTACTGACTTTTGCAGCTACTTTTCCGAGCCATTTGATCAGCTTATTACTCGTGTGGTAATCATTAAATCTTATATTAATTGTGGTGTTTACCTCTGAGGGAATTACATTGTTTGTACTATTATTTGCAGAAATAGAAGTCGCTACTAAAGTGGATGGCTCAAATGATTTTGAGCCACTATCTAGTTTCTCTTGTGATAAATGATTTAGTAATATTAAAGTGGCATTTATGGGATTTATTGCCAGATGTGGGTATGCGGAATGACCTTGCTTTCCAAAAACTGTGAAAGTACACGTCATCGATCCTTTTCTTCCAATTTTTATCGCTTCCCCAAAAGTTTTGGGGCATGTTGGCTCTCCTATAATACAGTGATCAATACGTTGGTCATTTTTTTGCATCCAATCGAGAATTGCTTTCGTCCCATACTTTGCTTCACCTTCCTCGTCTCCTGTGATCATCAAGGCAATTGAAAAATCAGGTTCTGAATTTTTAGAGAATTTTATTGCCGCAGAGCAAAAAGCTGCTACCGCTGATTTCATATCCACTGCTCCTCGACCATGGAGAATGTTATCTGAAACTCTCCCAGAAAAAGGTTCATATTCCCACTCCCCAAGCTCTCCCGCAGGAACTACGTCTATATGGCCCGAAAACCCAAGAGTTGGTAGGTCTTTCACTCCCCATCTTAAGAACAGATTGGATATATCACCCTTATCAATATCATAAATCTCAAAATCGGTATTCTTGAACAACTCTTTTATAATTTTTAGGGCTCCAGCTTCATTTGGAGTAACAGATGGGCATTGGATAAGTTTTGCTGCAAGCTCAACAACGTTCATAATTCCATTCCTGTGTTCATTCTAATCTCTCAGCAAATCGTTAATTGAGGTCTTGGATCGCGTTTGTTCATCCACTTGTTTGACAATTACGGCACAATACAGGGAGGCTATCCCTTTATCAGATGGTAAAGACCCTGCTACTACCACGGAATAAGGTGGTACCTCACCATAAATAATTTCATTAGTATCCCTAATAACAATCTTAGTTGATTTCCCAATGAAAACTCCCATTCCCAATACTGCACCCTTCCTGACTATGCAACCTTCTACAACTTCCGATCTTGCCCCTATGAAACAATCATCTTCAATAATAGTTGGATTTGCTTGCATTGGTTCTAGAACTCCACCAATGCCAACTCCTCCTGACAGGTGGACATTCTTTCCTATTTGTGCACAAGAGCCCACAGTTGCCCAAGTATCTACCATTGTTCCAGAGTCAACATAAGCTCCCAGATTGACAAAACTGGGCATGAGCACTACTCCTGGGGCGATATAGGAAGATTTACGAACAATGCAATTCGGAACCGCTCTAAACCCAGCATTATTCCAGTCTTCTTCAGACCATCCAAAAAACTTGCTGTCAATCTTATCCCACCAAGAAGAACCTTGGGGTCCTCCAGTTTGCATTCCCATGTCATTCAGGCGAAAGCTTAATAATACTGCTTTTTTTGCCCACTGATTCACCTTCCAAATACCTTTTCCAGTAGGCTCTGCAACGCGTAGCAGACCTTTCCCTAACAGCTCTAAAGCCTGTAAGATCGCATCCCTGATGGGCCCTTTTGTTTTGGTGGAAATATTTTCTTTATTTTCCCAAGCTTCGTTGATCGTTTTTTCTAACATATTATCGACCATTCTTACCCTCACAAATTATATTTTTTGAATTCACTTTACTACCAAGAATTCTCTGATTTCAGTTTTCAGTAGTGGTGAAAATTGATTGTCTGAAATCAGCGTAAGATAGGTATTGCCATCTTCATCTTTCCATTGAGATAAACCTTCTAGATTATAAAATTCCCAGGGTTCACTTTCTAATAAAACTTGTATACTTTTGATTTCATCATTTTCAAAGAATATTCTTCGTATGCGTATAACAAAACCGTTTAAAAAAGTGAATTTTCTTTCGAGTAGTATAAGATTTTGATCATCAATAAATTCAGCATCAGTAACTTTAAATTCCTCATCGATATTTATATGGCCTATAACTATCCATTTATCACCTCGCAATTTGTATATGGGGTGACTCTGATCACCCCTTGGGGGTGACTCTGGAATAGCATATAGGCGACCAGAGTGGTTTAATGCCAGGGCTTCAATCCCTTCATTATACTTAAACCTCTTAAAGTCAGGGTGCTTAGGTAAAAAAATCCCCGAAGCAGATAATTTATTATGAAACATTACTCGATTATTAGATTCAAAAGAAATGTAATATCCATTTGATGGGGCTTTTATTATCGACTCACTATCTATATTTTGACCAGACAATTCAGTTCCCGTACTGCTAAGCAATTTTCCACGGTTTAAGACATTAATACTTACCAATTTGCTTTCTTTATTTCGGACTATTTTACCTGTGAAGTAGTTAGCTTTGTCACTAATCACCACAAATTCCTCACCACTGGGAGAAACCGAAATTCCAGATAGACCTCCAAATTTAGGATCTACTTCGTGTAGTATTTGATGACCGAATGGTTTGAGTAGCCATTTATCAAATGTTTCAGCATGTGAGTTATTAGCAGAGGCAGTTAGGAAAAAAAGACCCATCTTAAAGATATTCAGAACGGAAAGGTTTTTTAGCTTTAAGAATAATGGATCTATCATAGGACTAAAGAAAAGGATATTTGATTAAGAAAGTATACTCGATTTAATCCTGGAAACATTTTTGCTATATTGCAACTTCTTGTATTTATGGGCTATTGTATTGCTAAGATTATTCGTAAGTAAATGATGTTTTTAGAATGGCTTCTCTTTTTGAAATTCTTTCTGCTTTTTTAAACATATTTTCATTTCTTATTATAATTGATGTTATCTTATCATTGTTGCTTCAATTTGGCTTGTTAGATAAAAGAAACCAGATAGTATCACAGCTTTGGTTTTCAATGCGAAACATTATGGAGCCTATTTACTCGAAGGTAAGATCGTTTTTACCTAAAACTATCGGTTTTGATCTTGCTCCTGCCGCATTATTATTTGGCATTTTTGCTATACGAGTAGTCATATCCAATAATTTTTATTAGGATTTATTTTTTTCTGGGAACGATATTCAGTTCGATCTTAATTTGCGACGGGCAAGCATTTTCAATCTGTGAGCCTTGAGTTTTATGAAGCCCGTTGCATCTCGCTGGTCATAAATCCCATCATCTTCTTCAAAAGTTACGTACTGTTCCGAATATAAACTTGATTTAGAATTTCTGGATATAGTAGATACGTTTCCTTTATATAATTTCACGGTTACGGTTCCTTCAACGTACTTCTGGCTATTGTCAATTAATGCCTGTATCATTTCCCTTTCTGGTGAATACCATAGACCATTATAAATTAATTCAGAATATTTAGGCATTAATTCATCTTTTAGATGTGATGCACCTTGATCTAAAGTAATACTTTCAATAGCTCTATGTGCTGTGAGAAGAATTGTTCCACCTGGGGTTTCATAAATCCCTCTGGATTTCATTCCAATAAATCTTCCTTCGACCAAATCCAATCGACCAATGCCGTGTTTGCTTCCAAGACGGTTTAGCTCCTCAAGCAAGTCGTGTTGAGCCATTTGTATACCATTAATTGCGGTAATATCACCAAGTTTAAAATCAAGTGTTATAATTTCAGATTCGTCTGGGGCTGCTTCTGGAGAGACTGTTCTTTGAAATACATAATCTGGAGCGACTTCTCCTGGATCTTCCAAGATCTTTCCTTCAGAGGATGTGTGTAGTAAATTTGCATCTACAGAGAATGGAGCTTCACCTTTTTTATCTTTTGCTATAGGAATTTGATTGGCTTCAGCAAATTCTAATAATCTAGTTCTACTTGTCAGATCCCATTCTCTCCAGGGGCTGATTATATTGATATCAGGTTTCAGAGCGTAACATGACAATTCGAACCGAACTTGGTCATTACCTTTTCCGGTGGCTCCATGTGCTATTGCATCCGCACCAACTAGGTTAGCAATTTCAACAAGTTTTTTTGCTATTAACGGTCTTGCTATAGCTGTTCCCAAAAGATATTGCCCTTCATATTGAGCGTTGGCCCGAAACATAGGAAAGACAAAGTCTTTAACAAATTCCTCGCGTAAGTCTTCAATGAAGATATTTTCTGGATTAACTCCAAGCATTATAGCCTTATTTTTTGCAGGCTCTAATTCCTCATTCTGACCCAGATCAGCGGTAAAAGTCACAACCTCACTCTTATAATTAACTTGCAACCATTTAATTATGATAGAAGTATCCAGCCCCCCTGAGTATGCTAATACAACTTTCCTAGGTTTTCCGTTCATTTGCTTAATATTCCTATATAATCCATTTCAGGTAACTAATTTTTAACAAGGTCGCAACCCATAATTCATATCAATTTTTTTTGCTTTAACATGTTAACATTACAGTTTGCAAAAAGTCATTAAATGAAGCTATGATGCACTATTAATATTCTGAACAATTTTAGATCTGAAAGATGGATCATATTCAAATGGATGGTTTTGTTTTTAATACTGCGGCTAGTATCCGTTTTGGCTGGGATAGTGCTACGAGGCATTCTGATGAAATAAGAAGAATATTGGGCCCGAGGGTCTTGTTTGTTTCGGATGCAAAATTATCTAGCATTGAATTATACAAACCGTTGATTGATAAGTTGATAAAAAGAGGGATAGAGGTCAGAATTTTTGACCAGGTAGAGCAAGATCCAACCTTAAGAAATTTGGAGATGGCGATTGATGCAGGTGTGGGGTTTCTCGCAACTGGTGTACTTGGCTTTGGTGGTGGATCTCCCATGGACGTTGCAAAATTGACAGCCTTAATGCTTGGTTCAGGGGAAAATATTGATGATATTTGGGGAGTTGATAACGCTAAAGGGCCACGACTTCCGTTAATATTGGTGCCAACTACTGCTGGTACTGGTTCAGAAGTAACTCCGATATCGATTATCACCGTGGAGAATAGAGAAAAAAGAGGTGTCTCTTCGTCAGTTATCATACCTGATCTTTCTATATTAGATCCTTCTCTTACTATGGGCCTTCCTGCCATAACAACTGCCACTACTGGTATAGATGCGATGGTACACGCGATTGAGGCATATACATCTCACAACAAGAACAATAATTTTCTTTCAGACAACTTAGCCATTCAGGCACTCAAGTTGTTAAGTTCTTCAATTATTACTGCTGTTCAAAAAGGTAAGTCAGATAAAAGTGCTAGGAGTAAGATGTTATTGGGTTCATTGCTTGCAGGGATGTCTTTTGCTAATTCGCCAGTAGCTGGAGTGCATGCCCTAGCCTATCCTCTTGGGGGAAAGTATAAAGTCTCGCATGGACTATCGAATGCCTTACTTCTGCCTCACGTAATTAGGTTTAATATGCAGGTTCCTAAAACTAGAGATTCTTACGCAAAACTTGCAAGTATTGTATTCCCAACTCTTGAAGAAATTGATAATGTGGATCAACGGACAGAAGAATTTGCAAAAGAATTCATAGTATTAAGTAAGAAATTGAATTTACCTACAAAATTAAGGGAAATAGATGTTCCTGAACATGCTTGT
>CACIIZ010000029.1 GCA_902586855.1 uncultured Alphaproteobacteria bacterium
GCAAGTTGTTCAATATCTGTAATCGTGATAGCGTCCTCATAATATCTGGTAACATCATGGCCTATGCCTATAGCTATAACCTCGATTAGGTTGCGACTTTTTATCATTTCAATCACTCTTTTGAGATGATTCTCCAAATAATTTGATGGGTTTACTGAAAGAGTAGAGTCATCAACTGGTGCTCCATCAGATATGACCATTAAAATTTTTCTTGATTCTGATCTTTTGTGAAGGCGCCTGTGAGCCCATTCTAGTGCTTCGCCATCGATGTTTTCCTTAAGAAGTCCTTCCTTCATCATTAATCCCAAATTGAGTCTTACTCTCCTTAATGGAACATCGGCTTGCTTATAGATGACGTGCCTAAGATCATTCAACCTGCCTGGATTACTAGGCCTGTCCTGGTTGAGCCAATCTTCGCGTGATTTGCCTCCTTTCCAAGCCTTGGTAGTAAATCCTAGAATTTCACTTTTCACCTGACATCTCTCCAAAGTTGATGCAATAATTTCTGCACTGATGGCAGCGATTGAAATTGGTCTTCCCCTCATGGAACCCGAGTTATCAATTAATAAAGTAACTACAGTATCTTTGAACTCAGTTTTACTTTCTTGTTTGTAAGTGAGAGGAGTAGTTGGATTCGTGATTATTCTTGCCAATCTTGAGGCATCAAGAAAACCCTCTTCAAGGTCAAATTCCCAAGATCTATTTTGCTGTGCCTGCAGGCGTCTTTGTAACTTGTTAGCTAATCTTGAAACTGCACCTTTGACTTGCTCCAGTTGCTGTTCCAGATATACTCTCAATCTACATAATTCTTCATTGTCAGCTAGATTTTCTGCTAAGACTTCTTCGTCATAGATTGGGTTAAAGATTCGGTAATTAGGATCCACATCAGACAAAAACTGCGCTTGGAGCCTTTTACTAGACTCACTTTCTTCTGGAATTTCTTCATCAGGATCAACTTCACTCATATCTTCGTCCATGGCAATTTCATCTGAAGTCGAGGAGTCTGAAACTATATCATCAATTGACTCAGGTATTTCAGGTTGACTTTCGTCCTTTTCAGTGGAGTTCTCAGACGAATCATTATCTTCTTCGTTCCCACTATCATTTTGCTTGTCGGACTCGTCCGGATCCTCCCCTAATTGATCTCCATAGCCAAGTTCCTTTATAATATTTCGACTAAATCGGGCAAAATTCTCCTGATCATGAATTAAATTATTTATGTCATTAATCTTTTTACTTGTTTCTTTCTCTATGAAAGGTTCCCAAATATCCAATGCCTTCTGGGCGTTTTCAGGCAACTCTCTGCTGATTGCTATTTTTCTAATGAATAATCGCATTGCATCAGCTAGGGGAAGATCCCCTACTTCGGTTATTCTTGAGAGAATTGTCTTGCTCTCACTATCAATTTTTGAGTCAATATTTTTGGATGCTCCGGGGTAAATCATTGAACCTGCAGCTTCACATCGAGCCCTTTCCATTTTATTGAAAAGAGATAATGCAATTTCACCACTAGGGGCATACTTCTGTGATATATCACTATTGTGATATCTAAGTTGCATAGCAATTGAATCCGCTTCACCTCGGGCTAAAGTCAGCTCACTTTGAGAAATTGTGTGAGAGATTTTGGGTAAGTTAATTTGGTTGTCCCTTAGATTTGAATGGTCTGTATCAAACCTAACCTTTAAATCTATAGAGCGAGAAATAGCTCTCGTTGTCTCACTCAGTGCCTTCTTGACTGGTTCTGTGATAGTTTCTTTTTTACTCATTACTATTTTCAATATTTGTTTTATTACTTGATAGAATGCTTTCAGGGAGGTCTTTTTCAAAGCAGCGCTGAAAAAATTCAGCAACTGTAGCCCTTTCCAATTCATCGCATTTATTCAAAAATGTGAGTCTGAAGGCAAAGCCAACGTCCCCGAAGATTTCCAAGTTCTGAGCCCAATTAATTACTGTTCGAGGAGACATTAAGGTGGAGATATCCCCACTTATAAATGAATTTCTAGTGAGATCAGCAACAGCAATCATTCTTTTGACCGTCGTTTCTCCTAATTCATTTGCCAGAGCAGGTACTTTACTAGTGACAATTTCCTTTTCTTGTTCAGGGCTTAAGTAATTTAATGTTGAAACAAGTGACCATCTATCCATTTGACCTTGGTTGATTTGCTGGGTTCCATGATATAGTCCTGTAGTATCACCTAAACCGACGGTATTTGAAGTTGCAAATAAACGGAAGTTTTTGTGGGGCGTTAATATTTGGTTTTGATCCAGCAACGTCAGTCTCCCATCTGTTTCTAGTACTCTTTGTATCACAAACATTACATCCGGCCTCCCGGCATCATATTCGTCAAAAACTAAAGCGCAGGGATTTTGTAGAGCCCAAGGCAATATACCTTGCTGAAACTCTGTGACTTGTTTGCCCTCTTTGAGTTTGATTACATCCTTACCAATTAAATCTATCCTGCTGATATGGCTATCTAAGTTTACTCGAACACATGGCCAATTAAGTCTAGCTGCAACTTGCTCAATGTGTGTTGATTTTCCAGTTCCATGGTATCCTTGTATTATAACTCTTCTGTTATGTTGAAAGCCTGCTAGAATAGCTAAAGTAGTATCAGGAACAAATTTGTAGCTGCTGTCTATTTCAGGGACGCGATCAGATCTTTCAGGAAAACCGTTGACAAGCATGTTGCTGTTTATGTTGAACACTTTTTCTATGTTTATGGTTTCTGTCGGTTCGAGGTTACTCATTGTCTGTATCCTAAATAATTAAAAATTTTTTTTTCTGAAAAGAGAGTTATCTGTACTTTGCTGCACCAAAAAAGGTTTTCCTAACAGCTACGGTTACTTATTCTTTAAAACTCCGGCTAGCTTTTAATTGATCCCAGGCCCATACCACTTCAGCTAATCTCTCCTCATCAGCTCTACTTCCGGAGTTTCTATCAGGATGTAAATCTTTTACTAATCCTTTATAAAATTTTCTAAGTTCTGATTTAGACATAGTATCTTTAGCTCCCAAAATATCTAGGGCTTTTCTTTCACTGGCGGGTAAACGCTTTTCTGAAATTTCTCTCTTGTTAGTCTTTGCCTTATTTTGGGAAGAAAGAATGTCGTAAGGATCATCAAGCCCTAACCTCACCCAAGCCCTACCTTCCGGTTGTATATCCTTGTTAGTCCTTAAAGGAGCTGTTTCCCTCTCCCATACTCGATCAGCTTTGAACTGTTTCTCCAATTCTTCAGGCGAATGGTCTTCAAAAAAATTCCATTGTTGATTATACTTCTTAACATGTTTCAGACAGAACCAATGAAATTCTTCGACATTCTTGGAAGATTTGGGGGCTCTATATTTGCCCATCAACTCGCATCCAGTAGCTTCACAAACACGAGAGGAAGTCTCGAAAGCCCCTGTGGAACCACGGTTCTTAGATCGTCTTTTTTTATCCGCAGAAACAGAAATATCGAATTCTAAAGGAGCCCGCCTACTCATCACCTATACCTATCATCATTTAGTTTATCTTTACAGAATAATAGCACAGCATTAAAGATCAAATTGAACATTTTGAAAAGAGAATAAAATGCAAGTCAGATTAATAATACAGAACAAATTACAGAATGCTTTCAATCCTTCAGAATTAAATGTCATCGATGAGAGCCACAAGCATGTGGGGCATATGGGGTACAAACCTGAGGGTGAAACACATTTCAGAGTGGAGATGAAGAGTGCTACTTTTACTGGGTTGAGTAGGTTAGAAATGCAACGGCAAGTTTTTAAGGTATTAAAAAATGAAATGGCTAATAGAGTTCATGCCCTGTCTTTAGATTTATCTGTCTAGCTAATCCTTTTTGGCAGGGCCTAGGCTTGGCATTTGCTCTGTCGAAATAGAGTTGAAACCTTGTTTGTCTTCCTTCATCTTTGGCATGTTATGTACCAGTTGTCTTCTAAAAAAAATTAAAGATACATCTTTCTCGCTTGCTGATCTTAAAAAACCTTTCTTCGTTGGGACTTTTATTGTTTTGATGTCAAAAAACTCCCACCCAGTCCTCAACTCATTTTCTAGCATTTTTTGAATCATTTCAGCACTTCGCATACCCACTGACCTAGAATTAAAAAATTTGCTATCAAGTTTTGGCACTGGTTGAACTTTGTAATCGTAAGCCAACTTACTTTTTCCTCACTGATCGACACCAAGCTTCTCAGCCACTAGAGCATTTGTGACTTTTGGATTTGCTTTTCCATGAGTAGCTTTCATTACTTGCCCAACAAACCAGCCAACGACCTTAGGATTAGAAGAAACTTTTTGAGCCTGTTGAGGATTTTCATTTATTAGATCTTCTACCAATTTTTGTATGTGGCCATGGTCAGTTACCTGTCTCATTCCATGCTCTTCAATTAGGTCTGTGGGAGATTTATTTGTTGTCCAGACCAGGTCAAAGAGTTCCTTTGCCATTTTTGAGGAAATTTCAGATTTAACAAGGTAAGACAAAATTTCCTTTAAGTATGCTGCAGATACAGGACTATTTGCAATCTGCAGGCCTTCTTTGTTCAAACGGCCAAATAATTCATTTATTATCCAGTTTGCTACTAATTTACCATTATCATCTATTACTACCTCTTCAAAAAAGTCGGCACTCGCTTTATCAATTGTCAAAACTCCTGCATCATATTCTGTTAAGCCAAAATCATCTATGAAGCGGCTTTTTTTTTCATCAGGCAATTCTGGTAACTTTTCTCGAATTCTGTCAATTCGATCTTGACTAATTGCTAGAGGTGGTAAGTCGGGGCAAGGAAAATAACGATAATCATGAGCTTCTTCCTTGGAGCGCATGGACTTTGTCTTTCCAGAGTCAGGATCATAAAGCCTTGTTTCCTGTACAATTTGGCCTCCATCTTCTAAAATAGCCACTTGGCGTTTCGCTTCAAAATCGATGGCCTGTTGTATAAATCTCATAGAATTCATATTCTTTATTTCGCACCGCGTCCCAAGATTTGAGAGGTCGTTTGTTTGAACATATCTCTCATATGCTCCTTCCTGGATTACAGATACGTTAACATCTGCCCTCAATGAGCCCTCTTGCATGTTACCGTCACAGGTGTCCAAATATTGCAAAATTTGTCTCAATTTTTTTAAATAGGCTGCAGCTTCGTTAGAACTTCTTATATGAGGTCGTGAGACGATTTCCATTAAACCAACGCCGGTCCGGTTCAAATCAATAAATGAAAGATTTGGATCCATATCGTGGATGGACTTGCCCGCATCTTGTTCAATATGAATTCTTTCAATCCCTACCGTTCTTTTAGAGTCTTCCTCTATCTGCACTGTTACCTCACCTTCGCCGACTAATGGGTAATAAAGTTGGCTGATTTGATAACCTTGGGGTAGATCCGGATAGAAGTAGTTTTTCCTGTCAAACTGAGAGAATCGATTGATTTTTGCCTTGAGTCCCAGACCAGTCTTAATGGCCTGGTCTACACAGAAATTGTTAAGAACTGGAAGCATACCAGGCATGGCCGCATCTACCAGGCTAACATTAGCATTTGGTTCATTTCCAAAATTTGTTGGAGCTTCCGAGAATAGTTTGGACTTAGATTTTATCTGAGCATGTACTTCCATCCCCACTACTATTTCCCACTTTGACTTATTACCTTGTATCGTCTGAGGGAGGGGTGCTTTTTTTTGGCTATTCGTCATGACTTAAGTCTGTAATTTTTCGTATTTAACTTGCTGTGTTAATATTCTAGAGTTTCAACAATCTATCAGTAATATCCAAAGTATCTTTAGATATATTATCCGAATATCGGATCTTTTTCAAAGAAGATTTCATTAGGTTCTTTCTTTTTGGTTCGAGCCTGTGAATTGTTTCAAACGCAGTGCAAAGGCGAGCTGCCATTTGTGGATTCATTGTATCAATCTTTTTCACCCATTTAGCAATTATTTCATAACCAAAACCATCCTTTTGATGAAAACCTCTTGAATTGTTAAAGCCAAAGGCCCCAATCAGGCTTCGAAACCTATTGGGGTTTTTCCACGTGAAATCAGGGTGGGAACTTAAGGTTTTTATAACACTAAAGATTTTGTCATGGGGGGTGTGTATCGCTTGAATAGAAAACCACTTGTCGATCAATTGGGGACTCTGTTTAAATCTTTCATAAAAGTTGTTCAGAGCGTCAAAAGAGTTATTGGTTTTTACCAGCAATTTCAGCGAATGCAGAATATCAGTCATATTTTTAGCACTTTTAAAGCGCATTTGACTTTTTTCAGCAGATTGATCCAAGGCAGTGATAAAGTCCAAATAACGATTTTTTAGATACCTTTTTCCAACGTTTAATTCGTCAAAACTTAAATCTTCAGGAATTATAGCATCGTACAATTTGCTTAGATCTTCTTTTAATAATTTAGCAATATTTTTGTCCAGTCTCTCTAGAGCTTGATGAATTTTCTCTGGATCAACAAATTGGTCTTTTTTGAGCATGTGGACTGTTAATTCTTCCTCCAACGGTAAACTTAGCAATTTTGCCAAAAAACCTGGATTATTTTCGTTTCTCTCAATCAAGCCGTGAAAAATATTTGGGATTTCTATTGATAATTCTTCTTGATTGATAATCTTTTCCAATAGTTCCAAGAAAATTTTCTGGGTGGCTTCCCAAATACAAAACGGATTTGATTCACTTTTTATTATGGTTAAATAGTTAACTGAAGTACGATCTTGCTTTAGTATTATGGGCGCAGAAAAATCTCCAAGGAGGACTGGGATCGGTTCATTTTTGAAACCTGAAAACATGAAATTTTGTGTTTTCTTTGTTAGAATCATCAAATTATCTTCAGTTAATCTTTTTCCTTCTTTGTCAATGAAAGATACTTTTAATGGAATAACCATTGGTTTAGCTTCAGAACCATCAATCTGTACTGGGACACTTTGTGTTAGCTTAAGTGTATAGGTATTGGAGCGAAAAGACTCTTCTGAAATGACTGTAGGTGTGCCAGATTGCTCATACCATAAAGAAAATTGTTTTAAGTCCTTACCAGACGTATCCTCAAAAACTTTGATCCAATGTTCGATAGTGATTGCCTCGCCATCATGCCTATCAAAATAAAGATTGACAGCTCTCTTATAAACTTCCTCTCCTAGAATTAAGTTAAGCATTCTAATTAATTCAGCACCTTTTTCATAAACAGTTGCTGTGTAAAAATTATTAATTTCAAAATATTTTTTGGGCCTAACTGCGTGCCTTAATGGCCCTGCATCTTCTCGAAATTGCCTATTTTTGAGTAGAACTACATCCTCTATTCTGACTACATCTTTATTTTGCATATCTGCGGAAAATTGTTGATCTCGATAGACAGTTAGACCTTCTTTTAAACACAACTGAAACCAATCCCTGCAGGTTATTCTATTCCCAGTCCAGTTGTGGAAGTATTCATGTGCAATGATTCTTTCAATGGTCTCAAAGTCTGTATCAGTAGCCATAGTCTCATCAGCTAGGATATATTTAGAGTTGAAGATGTTTAGTCCTTTATTTTCCATAGCCCCCATATTGAAATCCCTGATGGCCACGATCATAAAACGATTCAGGTCATATTCTCTTTGATATTTCTCTTCGTCCCATGCCATACTACGTTTCAGGGATTTCATAGCATGACTGCATTTTGTTTGATCCCCAGGTTCAACATAGATTTGGAGAAGAACTCTATTTCCTGACCGTGTCACGAATTCATCCTGCACTACTTCCAAATTTCCACTTACTAATGCAAAAAGATAAGAGGGTTTTGGCCAGGGATCTTCCCATTCTGCCCAACCAGTGCCGGCACTTTTTAAATTTCCGTTAGAGAGTAAATATCTGTGTTTCCCTTCAATTCTGACCGTATATTTAGCTAATACATCTGGTCTATCGAGATAATAGGTAATCTTGCGAAATCCCTCCGGTTCACATTGAGTGCAATAAATTCCATTGGAAAGGTATAGGCCTTCTAAAGCTGTATTGTCTTCAGGATTTATTTCTGTATGACATTCAAATTCAAATGTATTAGAGGGGATTAACTTGCTGGGAATCTCAAGTTGATCTGAAGATAATCTGTAGTCATGTTTTTCTAATTTCTTACCATCAATCGCGAGGTATAACAAACTCATATCCTTACCATGCAAAACAAGGGATGGTTTTGACGAGGAAGAAAGTAAAGTGTTTAGGCTAAGTTGGAGCCGTGATTTAACTACGGTCTCGTTAGGGAGTAGATTAAAAGATAGCTGCACTTCGTCGATGGTGAAAAACGGTGCCTCATAGTTTGAAAGTAAAATTTCGGTAGGTTTCATTTATTTTCCTTTGAACAACATTCTTTTTATTAACTAGAATAAATTTACAAGTCTTTTTTTTAGCGTTAGGTTATTTGTTATCCCCTAGAGATGTTTTTAAAAAATTCAGCATAGATGAAAACCAGTTCTTGAGCTACAATAATGGCATGAAGGCAAAAATGGAAAATTACTGGAGTTACAACAAGGAAATTCAAATCCATGAGGCATTTATAAAATTTGTGGAGGATGATTTAGCCCCTCGAACAGGAATTTCAAAGAAAATTTTTTGGAAAGGTCTCTATCGCTTGATTAAAAAATTTTCAAAAAAAAATGAGAGGATTCTATTAAGAAGAAAGGAGTTGCAAAATCAGATAAACGCTTGGTATTCAAAAAATGCTGGTTGTAATGGTAATATTGAGGAGTACAAGAAATTTTTGAAAAATATAGGCTATTTGATCGACCAAGCAACTGACTTTAAAATTGACCCTGACAATGTTGACCAAGAAATAAGTGAGAAATTGGCCCCTCAACTTGTCGTGCCAGTTGATAACGCAAGATTTGCAATCAATGCTGCAAATTCGCGGTGGGGGAGCTTATATGATGCGCTGTACAGCACGGACGTCATCGGTTCAGCGATCCAAAATGTGAATTTTGACTATGATAGAGCTAAAAGAGTAATCGTTTGGACAAAGACTCTTTTGGATAAAATTTTGCCGTTGAAATCTCAAAGTTGGTCAGATTTGGTATCGATTAAGATAAAGAACCATAAGCTAGAATTCTTCACTGAATCGGGACAGGTGTATCCAGAATCTGACACATGTTATCAGGGATATAACTTAAATGACCAAGAGTTGGAGATATTATTTTACCACAATAATTTGGGAATTATAATTGTAATCAATGAATCATCAAAAATTGGAGAATTGGATCCAGCGAGCATGTCAGATGTCATATTAGAGTCTGCTGTGACAACAATAATGGATTTAGAAGATAGTGTGGCCACTGTTAGCGTAGAAGAGAAATTGGTAGCTTACAAGAATTGGTTAAAACTTATGACGGGTGAAATTAATTTTAGCTTTGAGAGCAATGGCAGGACTATTAACAGGTCATTAAATCTAGATAGGCATTTCATCTCCTCATTGGGAAAGTCATTTCAAGTACGTAATAGGTCGTTAATGTTTGTTCGAAATGTTGGACACCACATCATGACACCCATAGTTAAACTAAATGATGGGTCTGAGATTGGGGAGGGTTTACTTGACGCCCTAGTGACGACAGCCTGTTCTCTCAGTGATTTAATGAAAAAAGAAGGAGTTAAGAATTCTTTGAAAGGTTCAATCTATGTAGTAAAACCCAAGATGCATGGACCAGAAGAAGTTACATTCACACAAGATATTTTTGATGAAGTAGAAGATATCCTAAATCTTCCAAGAAATACTGTTAAAATCGGTGTAATGGACGAGGAAAGAAGGACCTCACTTAATCTTAAAGAGTGCATTAGGAGAATAAGAAGTAGGATAGTTTTCATTAATACGGGCTTTTTAGATCGTACAGGTGATGAGATATTTACTTCAACGCTTTTAGGACCAATGATCCCAAGGAATGAAATGAAGTCTGCGGAGTGGTTGCAAGCCTATGAGAAGAATAATGTAGATGTGGGACTACAGTGTGGTTTCATTGGCCATGCTCAAATAGGAAAAGGTATGTGGGCGGCGACGGAGAAGATGTCCCAGATGTATACTGATAAAATAGATCATGTTAGTGCTGGGGCTAGTTGTGCCTGGGTTCCTAGCCCAGTGGCTGCCACCATACATGCTGTTCATTATCACCAAGTTAATGTCAGATCGATACAAAAGAAGCTCGTTAAGAAAGCTGATCCTACTTTCCACATAAACTCACTCTTGCAGGTCCCAACACTGGATGGAAAAGTTTTACCAAAAAAATATATCTTGAGCGAGTTAGAAAACAATGTTCAAGGAATCTTGGGTTATGTCTCTCGATGGATTAACCAAGGAATTGGATGCTCAAAGGTTTTAGATATTAACAATACTTATCTCATGGAAGATCGAGCAACTTGCCGGATAGCTTCACAGTATCTGGCAAACTGGTTTCATCATGAATTGATATCAAAAAGAGAAATTTTAGAGACGTTTGAAAAGATGGCTTTGAAAGTTGATAAACAAAATGCTAAGAACAGCGGTCACAAGAAACTGTCAGAGAATAGGCAAAACCTGGCAATTTTGGCTTCCCTAGAATTAGTATTTGAAGGTAGTAATCAATCCTGCGGATATATTGAAGATATAATGTTTAAATATAGAAGACAAGTTTTGGAGGGAAATTCTTGATGGCTTTGGATAAAAGGACTTTGAAGGACGGTACTTATAATGGCTAAACCTGTTGTGGGGATTATAGGAAACAGTTATTTGATAGATGAAAAATACCCAGCCCAGGGATCGGGAGTAATGAACGTGGAAGCTATCGCAGAGGTTGCCCAAGCAATACCAGTGATAATACCAAGTTTGCCCAAATGTTTTTCCACAGACGAATTAATATCATCCTTTGATGGGTTTTTGTTTACGGGTGGACGGCCCAACGTACACCCATCATATTATGGTTGTGAGCCAACCGAAGCACATGGTGCTTTTGATAAAAATAGAGATGCAGTAGTACTTCCTTTGATACAATCTTGCGAGAAAAAGGGTAAACCTATCCTTGGAATTTGTAGAGGTTTTCAAGAATTCAATGTAGCTTTTGGAGGAACATTGCATCCCGAAATAAGAGAGCTACCTGGTCGAATAAATCATAGAATGCCACCAAACGGTACTCTTGAGGAACAATTTGCGCACAGTCATGAAGTCGAAATCATAGAAGGAGGTAAATTTGAAAGAATATTTGGTTCAAAAAAAATTTTAGTAAACTCACTTCATGGTCAGGGCATAGACGGGGCCGGTGACCGCGTGCAAATTGAGGGATTTGCAGCTGATGGGACTCCAGAAGCTCTTTCAATAACGGACTCGGCTGGGTTTTGTTTGGCAGTTCAATGGCATCCAGAATGGAATGCTTCCTCCGACGTAGTATCAAAACCCTTATTTGAGGAATTTGGCAAGGCTCTTAGATCACCACCTGACGGATGTCGGTAGGAATTGAAATGAATTGCCTGATGGTATGACATGACCTACTCCAGGAAATGGAAAGTGAAAGCCCAGAAGTACCATCTTTTCATTCGTGACTAATGAAAGAACTTTTTTTCTTGAGATAATGGCTTTGTCTGGATCCATATCATTTTCTGGTATCCAGCTGGGGAACACCAAGCTTGTGTTTGGGTGAAGTAAGGCATCTCCACAAATTAGAAGTTTAGCACCTTCACTGTGAACAATGAGGCTATTATGACCAGGGGTATGTCCAGAAGTATCAATCATATGCACACCTGGAACAATTTCTTTTTCTTCGTTATATAATGTAACTTCGGCAAGGGCACTAAGAGAATTCACAGCATTTAGGACTATCTGCTGGAATGTTTCTTCGACCTCATTTACCCGGTTTGGCTTTGTCCACCATTCATATTCATTTTGTGACATAATGTATTCCGCCTCAGGAAAAATATTCTCATCAAATTCGTCTCTTATTCCTAAGACATGATCTGGGTGTGCATGAGTGAGAAACACGTGTGTTATTGAGTCAGGATTGATATTTGCTAACCCTAGATTCTCATATAATTTGCCAGTATTACCAAAAAAGCGTGAGCCACCACCAACATCTACCAGAAGTGTTTTGTCTTCAACTTCTATCACCGCTAAGTTGGTCTCTCTATTAATGTGATCATTTGGCATGTTATACTTTTCCAGATGGCTTTTTACTTCCTCTTCTGAAGCATTAATAGCTATGGATGAAATAGGCATCGGGAATGATCCATCCGAAACCACAGTTACGTTTATTTTACCAACAGAAAATTTAAAGAAATTTTTCAAATGGCTATTATCTTGAGTTATAATGTTGCCAAAAGATGGTGAAACAATTGAGTAAAGTCCAGTTGAATATAAATAATTTAATATGGTTCGCCGACTAAGAATCATCAAATTTCAAATATCTATGTATGATTGTTGAACAATATACTTTATTGGGTAACAATATTTAACATTAATTTAAAATATAATCTAGGTTCAGTTTTGCGATATGCGTTTAAATAGACTTCTTTCAGTGGCACCAATGATGGAGCGAACGGACAGACATTGCCGCTATTTTTTTAGATTATTAACAAAGGAAACACTTCTGTATTCTGAAATGATTTCTGCAGATGCAATAATTAATGGAGATAGAGAAAAACTATTGAGTTTTTCACATCAAGAACATCCCATTGCCTTGCAGGTCGGGGGAAACGATCCTAAAATTTTGGCTGAAGCCACAAGCATTGGTGTAGATTGGGGATATGACGAAATAAATCTAAATGTAGGATGTCCCTCGCCTAGGGTTAAGTCGGGGAAATTTGGTGCAAGCCTAATGAAGGAAAAAGAACTGGTTGCTACGTGCGTAGAAGCAATGACCAAATGTGCATCAGAAATTCCAGTCACAATTAAATGTCGCATAGGAGTAGATGATCAGAATCCCGAGGTAATATTACCCCAATTTATTAAGATCGTATCAGAGGCTGGGGCAAAAATTTTTGTAATTCATGCAAGGAAAGCTATTTTGAACGGGTTGAGCCCAAAGGAAAATAGAAAGATCCCACCAATAAATTACAATTTAGTAAACAAAGTTCGGGAGAGTTTTCCAAATATACCAATTTGTATTAATGGAGAAATTAGAGATTTAGAAACGGTGTTAGGTTTTATCGAGAAAGGATTTGCTGGATGCATGATTGGACGCCAAGCATATAAGGATCCTAAAGTACTTCTTGGCGCAGATGAAAAGATTTTTGGATCCGTTCATACGCATCAAAAAGCATCAAATGGAAGAAGGTTACGTGATGCTCTAAGGAAGATGTTAGGATATTTGGAGTGGCACGTTTCGGTTGGGGGTAAGTCATCAAGCGTTTTAAGACATTTGAGCAATTCGGTTTCTGGTATGCCTGGGGCTAAAAACTTTAGAGCCACGCTTTCAGATGGAATGGCTTGTAGGACATCAGGACCAAAATTACTAAGTGGTGCTATTAGCTGTGTCGATTTCGCTGAATAGATATAAAGTTTCTGGGTGCTAACATGAGGAGGAATTGGTCAAGTTTCAAAAGTAAAGGCTGGTGCTTCTTAAGTAAAGATATTCATACCTGTCGTTGGATTGATGCGGTCAAGGAGAGAATTTGTAAAAAATTTGAACATGCAGAATATGAGAATGAAGATTTCAAATCAGGCTTCACGTGGTTTGCAGGGGTAAATTTTTTGGCAAACGGACCAAGCGGAGGTGTTGACGGCGTACCATTCAGCTTAAAACTATGGTCGGAACTTTCAACAAAATTTGGTTCTGGAATTAAATATTGGGACGCTGGTCAGGTATCAATTTGCTGGAGAGGTTATCCCAAAAAAGATCCTTTAGAAACTGAAAAATCATTCAAATATCGTTTAAATAGGTTCGCGTCACATGTAGACGGCTTAATTCCATTAGGGACAAAAAAGAGGCGTTTTGTTAATGAATTTCACGCTTTTATTCTTGGTATCCCAATTGTCAACAACAGACTTGATTCAGCGCCCTTGGTCGTCTGGGAAGGTTCACATGTAATTTTTCGGAATATGTTTGGAAAAGTTTTCTTGAATATACCAGAGACAGAGTTCTGTGACATGGATCTTACCGAGATTTATCAACAGTATAGGAGAAAAGTGTTTTTAACCTGTCGTCCTAAACAAGTAGTACCTGCAAATAATCAGCTCTATATTCTAGATAGACATTTATTACACGGGGTCACTCCGTGGAAATTAGATAATGATCTAGCTAAATGGCACTATGAAGGCCAATTTGGTGTTAATCCGCTACAAGGTCGAATAGTAGTTTACTTTAGGCCTTCTTACAAGGATCCCATTGATTGGATATTAAAGAATTAGTCAATTGCTCTTAGGTTTTTATATTTGGGTTCTTCTCATAAGGCCAATTTTAATCTGTCTAGACAACCTTGAAGAACATAGCATGCTGCTACTTTATCAATTACTTTGGAGCGTGATATTCTTGATAGGTCTGAGGCTATCAGAACTTTTTCTGCAGCGACAGTAGATAATCTTTCATCCCAAAGATAGATAGGTAGTTTCATAGTTGTAGAAATTTTTTTTGCAAAGTCTCTAGTGGATTGACATCGAGGTCCCTCAGTTCCATTCATATTAATTGGCAATCCTAGTACTATCCCCTTGAATTGATATGAAGAATGAATTTTCAATATTTCCTTGACATCATCATGAAATTTTCTCCTCTTAATTGTGCAGAGTGAGGTGGCAATTGTCCTAGTCTGATCAGAAATTGCGACTCCTATGGTTTTTGTTCCAAGATCCAAACCTGCAAGAGGTCCATTGCCGTCTATAGAATTCAAAAATTCTTCTATGCTGTCTTCTGTATGTTTTTTGATCATTCTAGTGAGGCATTATTTTTCATAAGCGGTTCGAATAAGTTAAGCTTTCTTAATGTTTTAGGACGGTCTTTAAAGTAAGCTTTAGCCTTTTTCAAAATTTCAGAGGCTTTGTGATTTTTTCCTAAAACCAGATAGGATTTAATTAATCTTGACCAATCTTCATATGGACCTCCCTCAGCTTCGAGTCTTTCATTAAGTGAGGACACCATTTCATCAATCATTTCTCTAGTTCCTGAGTTCTCATCCTCCTCAAAAATCCTAGGGTATTCAATGGAGGAGATGCCGGTATCTAAAATTTCTTCAAGTATTCTTATGTCTTTTCTAATTAACTGGTTCCAGGGGACATCTGCTGGCCCCTCTTCTAAGAGCTTTTTCCAAATTGCATAACCTTCTTCTAATTTATTTTTTTGTACTTTTAGCAATCCAAAATAATATCTTGACCTTTGATTATGACTATCAATATGGAGCGACTTCTTGATATTTTCCTCTGCTTCTATCGAGACGTAGCCATCTGCTGCGGCAATCATCAATTCTGCTAACTTTCCATAATCTTCTGCGCTTACTGTTGGTTTGATCACTTCCACAATGTGCCGCTGTCCTTGATAAGAAGTTTTGTAGTCACCTAACCTAGCTGAATTATCGACTAAAAGATTATAGCCTTGGAGATCTTTTGGTCTATTTTGTAAGATAATTTGAAGTCGTTCAACTAATACTTTCAGTTGTGGGTAATCCTGTTTTTGTTGGGTTAGGACCCGTCCTTTCGGAGGAAGCATCAGGAGTATTTCAGCTTTTTTTTGATTCAATCTGTTAGCAAAGTTATTAGTGCCTGTTAGGTCTCTTTTTTTGTAGTTTTGATCTTGAAAGCCATAATTCCCTATTTGGTAATAAATGAGACCAGTGCTTAGAATTAGAACGGGAAGTCCCAAAAATAAGAAGATGTTGCTTAATATTTTTGGAGCTTTTTCAACTCTCTTAGTAAGGTTTTCCTTAGATCTAATTTCTTTAAGGATACGTTTCTCAATCTCAAATTTGGTTCCCCTATATTCGTCTTCACTAATTTGGGAATTTTTAAATTCTTTGAAAACGTCATTCAAATTTTTCTTTAACTGCTCTGCATAGTAATTCTCTCTATCATCGGCACCGTCCTTGGAGAAAAATAGTTTTCTTGCACAGGTGAAAATAACGAGAGCAAAAATTAGACTTGAAAAAATAAAGAAAAAAATCATGATGAATTGATAAAAGAAGTTAATTTACAAATAAGCTGTCGTAAACTATGCATTCAAACTCTTGCCTTCAAGCTTTATCTTATCAGCTTGATGAGTTTATTACAGTGAATTGTTCGTTAAACGTAGTTGTCTTTAGCAAAATCTTTATGTAGGAAAAGAAATCGCAAATTATTTGATAAGATAGGTATGAAAAAATACTCCGCATTTGCTCTAGTAAAAGAGGCTTTCAATAATCATTTAGGTTGGAAAAGGGCTTGGCGATCTGCAAAGCCAAAAAAGAAATATAAGATAGTAATAGTTGGAGCAGGTGGGCACGGTCTTGCCACAGCGTACTATTTGGGAAAGAACTTTGGTATCAGGGACGTGGCTGTTGTTGAAAAAGGTTGGTTAGGAGGTGGTAATACAGGAAGAAATACCACGATAATAAGATCAAACTATCT
Source organism: uncultured Alphaproteobacteria bacterium (assembly GCA_902586855.1). GTDB lineage: Bacteria > Pseudomonadota > Alphaproteobacteria > Rhodobacterales > Rhodobacteraceae > CACIIZ01. The sequence goes on from CACIIZ010000029.1 coordinate 16,494, forward strand.
CCAGGAGGAATCTACTGCGATCTACGAAAAATCTCGGTCCCTTTATGAGACGTTATCCCAGGATTTGAATTATAATATAATGTTTAGCCCGAGAGGGGTGATGATGCTTTGTCAGACAGAGCATGAATTGCGGGCGATGAAAAGAACCTATTATGCAAATAGGCTCTTTGGCGTTCAAACTGAAATAGTATCTCCTGCCCGTATGAAGGAAATGATTCCAATCATAAATATTAATGGGCCACGTTACCCCATTTTGGGGGGGCTATGGCAACCAAGGGGTGGAACGGCCAGACACGATGCAGTAGCTTGGGGTTACGCCCGCGCGATTTCTAGTTGGGGCGTTGATATTATCGAGGACTGTGAAGTAACTGGTATTTTAAAGAAAAGTTCAAAAGTTGTTTCAATTGAGACGGCCAAAGGCTCAATTGCTTGTGAAAAATTATGTTTTGTTGTTGCAGGCAGCTCCAGTATACTTGCAGAGCTAGCAGGTTTTCGTATCCCAGTGGAATCTGTGGCTTTGCAGGCTTTGGTATCTGAACCTATAAAACCCGTGATGGATTGCGTTGTGATGGCGAATACCGTACACGGTTACATGAGTCAGTCTGACAAAGGGGAGATGGTTATTGGTGGTGGTGCTGACGGTTATAATAATTATACCCAGAGGGGGAGTTTTCAACATATTGAAGAGACCGTAAGGGCTTTAATCGAGACGTTTCCAATAATTAGTCGTTTGAGACAATTACGCCAGTGGGGCGGAATCGTGGATATGACTGGCGATAGATCACCTATAATTTCAAAAACGCCTGTAGAGAATATATTTTTGAATTGTGGATGGGGTACAGGAGGCTTCAAGGCTATCCCTGGATCAGGTTGGGCAACGGCCGAGCTTCTTGCGAACGGAGATCCTGGAAGATTAGCAGCACCATTCTCATTGAACCGATTCATTGAGGGAAGAATGATAGATGAGAGTGTCGCAGCAGCTGTAGCCCACTAACTTAAGGATTTATTTGAAATGCTAAGATTTATTTGTCCAATCTGCAATTTACCTGCTGATGAAACTGAATTGACCCCTGGAGGGGAGGCCCATATCCAAAGAAAGGGACCAGGAAGTTCTGATAGTGAATTTTATGAGTATCTTTTTGAAAGGAAGAATCCCTTAGGGATACATTTTGAAAGATGGTTACATTCTTATGGGTGTGGAAAGTGGTTTCATGCGGCTAGGTGTACGAAAACGATGGAGGTTTTTGGTACTTATAAGGCACAGGAAGTCAAACCACCAAGACACATAATAGATAACATTAAAAAAAAGAGACCAAATTGGAAAAATGAGTAGATGAGTGCCAGAATTTCAAAAGGAGGGAGATTGCTTGATCCGAGCAAGCGCTTATCATTTTCTTTCAATGGAAGAAACCTGTTCGGTTTTCAAGGAGACACTTTAGCTTCGGCACTTTTGGCCAATGATCAAGTATTGATAGGTCGCTCCTTTAAGTATCATAGACCACGGGGAATAGTTTCATCAGGGGTTGAGGAACCCAATGCTCTGATGAGTTTGGGACACGGAGCCAATTTTGAGCCTAACCGGTCAGCGACAACAATAGAATTGCTGGATGGACTGGAGGTAATTTCTCAAAATCACTTGGGTTCTTTAGAATGGGATTTTGGTTTTATAAACAATTTTTTTGCAAAAATTTTCCCGGCTGGGTTCTATTATAAAACATTCATGCAACCTAGAATTGCTTGGAAGCATCTGTTTGAGCCCATAATAAGGAATGCCGCTGGATTAGGTAGGGCTCCTAGTTTACCAGACGAAGCCTCCTATGAGCATTTTTATGCTCATGTTGACGTTTTAGTAGTTGGAGCTGGTCTGGCTGGCTTGCTAACAACTTATGAGTTAGGTAAATCAGGGTTAAATGTCCTGTTGGTAGAACAAAAGCATTTCTTGGGTGGTCATGCATTATCAGGTGATTTTGAAGTGAATGGTACTCCTATAGCAGCATGGATTGAAAAAACTAAACAAGAGTTGGCTAATCTCGAAAACGTACAAATAAAAAAGAATTTCACCTTAGTAGGAATACATGACCATCGCTATTTGATTGGTTACGAGAACTTAGAAGTAGCTGAAAGACTAGGACAAAGTGCTATTAGACATAGACTTTGGCGTTTGAGAACCAAGAAAATAGTTCTGGCAACTGGAGCTATTGAGCGACCCCTGATATTTGCTGGTAATGACATCCCAGGCGTTATGTTATCGTCGGCAGCGCTAGAGTTTTATAAACTCTATGGAATTTCACCGGGAGATAGGACGGTAGTGGTCACAAATAACGACTTAGCTTATTTAGCTGCAATAAATTTGCATGATGCAGGACTTAGTGTTCCATTAATAATAGATGTTAGAGATAGTTCTAATGGAGATCTTCCTAATCTTTCATTATCAAAGGGAATCCGTATTGAATTTGGAAAGGGCATTTCTAGTGTTTTGGGAAAGAAAAGGGTTTCGGGTATAGAAATGTGCTCCCTTAAGGGTGAGGGGAGTGTGCAGGAAACAATTCCTTGTGATAGTGTGGCTGTCTCAGGTGGGTGGTCTTCGACGCTGCATTTATGGTCTCACTGTGGTGGTAAATTGATTTGGGACTATAAGTTAAATACATTTCTTCCCAATTCTTCTAAAGCACCTACAGATGAGAATGGAGAAAACTTTATTTTTGTTGTCGGATCCGCTGCGGGTAGTTTTTGTCCTTCACAAATACCACAAAATATTAAGGAAACTGTGAGTACACTTTTAAATGACTTTCAAGGAGTAAAACAAAAGACCACCAAAATTCTTATTCGGGAAATCAGATATGGAGACTGCGACTCGACATTTGTTACACCAGAAGGTGCCGGGGAAAAGTTGAAAACAAAATGTTTTATTGATTTTCAAAACGATGTAAAACTCTCCGATTTAAGACTTGCTACGCAAGAAGGATATGAGAGTGTGGAGCATTTAAAAAGATATACTACTCTTGGCATGGCAACAGATCAAGGAAAGCTTTCAAATATTAATGGCCTCAAGTATCTAGCTAATTTGGTTGGGAAAGAAATTGAACATGTAGGAACAACCACATTTCGACCGCCTTATACGCCTATCTCTTTGGGTTCAATTGCTGGAGAAGCCCGTAAAGGCTTGTTTAAGCCAGTGAGAAAGACACCTCTCCACTTTTGGCATGAGGCAAATGGAGCGGTTTGGGAGCCAGTGGGAGATTGGAAGAGACCGTACGCTTATCCTAAGTCAAACGAGACTATCGAGCAAGCGGTAGCTAGAGAAGTTACTAGCACTCGGCACTCTTTAGGTATCTTAGATGCATCAACATTAGGAAAAATTATTGTTAGTGGGCCAGATGCAGGGGATTTTTTAGATTTGCTGTACACAAATGTGATGTCTAATCTAAAGATAGGACGATGCCGATATGGTTTGATGTGTAATGAAAATGGGTTTCTTTTTGATGATGGGGTTGTTGCGAGGTTATCTGAAGAAAGTTTCCTATGCCACACAACTACGGGTGGTGCAGAAAGAGTTCATTCTTGGATGGAGGAATGGCATCAGACTGAATGGTGGGGCAAAAAGGTATTTATTCAAAATGTGACAGAACAATATACCCAGATAACTCTAGCAGGACCCAAATCTCGACTTTTACTCGAGAAACTGGGTGGTTCGAATATTTCTTCAGAAAATTTTAAACCGTTGGATTTTTTGGAGGGAAAGTTGGCAGAAATAGAGGCTAGAATTTTTAGAGTGTCTTTTTCTGGAGAATTATCGTTTGAGATTGCTATACCCAGCCAAAATGGGGTTGAATTTTGGCAGAGATGTTTCGAGGTAGGCTCCAAGTTTGATATCATTCCTTATGGAACAGAAGCCCTACATGTTATGAGAGCTGAAAAGGGGTTCATCATGATTGGAGATGAAACCGACGGGACAGTGATTCCCCAAGACTTAAATCTAGGGTGGGCCGTCTCGAAAAAGAAAAAGGATTTCATTGGGAAACGAGCTCAAGAGAGAATTTTCATGGCAGATCCTTGCCGCAAAACCCTGGTTGGATTATCGTTACAGAATAGTTCTGATAAGATACCTGATGGTGCTGCAGTGATTATAGGAGGCGGAGGGAAAAGGAGTAATGAGGTCATAGGTCATGTGACCTCAACATATTTTTCACCTACTCTGAACAAACCGATTGCAATGGCGCTACTGAAGGGTGGGGAAAAACTCAGAGGGAAAAGTATTGAAATTCCAATGGAGTTTGACAAAGCACTGAAAGCAACTGTTGTTGACCCAAAATTTTATGATGTCGAAGGCTCTAGACAAAATGATTGAGGTTAGAAAACACGAGAGCAAAGAAATTCTAATTAAGGAGTTCGAAGGAGTTGGAATGATAACCTTGAGGGGGAACTTCTCCAACAAAAGTTTTCAAAAAGCTTTAACTGAGAGTTGTAAATTAGGTGTCCCAAAACCTTTGAGTATAAAGAGTAACAAGGATTTGTCTCTAGCATGGATGTCTCCAGACGAATTACTTCTAATCATCCACACTGACGGGAAGACAGAAAAAATTAAGAAAGAACTTGGGTTCTCTTTAGAGGGTATGCATTCACTAGTTTTGGATGTTTCTGGTTCTAGAAAAATATTTATGATTGAGGGAACTTTATGGAGGGAACTTTTGGCAAAAGGTTCCCCAGTTGATTTGAGGAAAAAATCTTTCACCAAAGGCTCTTTTCTGAGAACCCGAATAGGCCAGGTAAGTGTGGCATTCTGGATGGTCAGTAATAATTCGGTATATGTAATTTGTGGTAGGTCTTACTCATCCTTTTTTTATGAATGGCTCTGCAACGCTGCAGTTGATGGTTCGTTAAGAAAATTTTTCTAGGATGGCACCTTTGTCCGTGTAAATCTTTTAGGATTGGTCTCCAATAAATTAGACTTGACAAATTAATCGCGTAGCTTCAGATGATTTGGCCCTTTCCATCGATTTTCATTCTTTCTTATCGCTAGAATTCTATCTCTGGGACTAGGATGGCTATGTAACCAGTCAAGAGTTTGGTCATGATTTGTGTTCAGTTTTTCTAATTTTCTAAAAAGATCAATTAATGGATTAACCCCCAAACCTATTTTTGTCATTAAAGCAGCTGCATACTCATCTGCCTGATATTCATCCATTCTGGAAAGCTTTGCGGTTACTAATCTCAAAAGCATTACAGAGAGATAGTTTCCTATAATTGGTATAATCCTTGAAAGGATGAGACTTAAACCAACCTGAAGAGTGTTTTGGACAGTGTAAGTTACCATTCTTTTTTTTGTGTGACCAAGAGCAAGATGGCCTAATTCATGAGCTATTACCCCTGTCAATTCTTCAGCAGAAACGAATCCAGCATAATATTTCTCTAAAAATCCCCTAGTAATAAAAACTTTACCGTTTGGTGAAGCTAAGCCATTAAGGTTTAAATCTTCAAGTACATAAACTCTAATTTTTGATAAGTCTAAAGAGTGTGCGATTTTGTTGACTAGCGCCACTATTATTGGATCTTCCAGAAGGGAGGACTGTGTTTCAAGTTTTTTAGCCAGTCTGTTGGCCGAAAATTTGTATCCTAGAACGCCTAGTATGATTGGGATGAGAAATGTTGCTAGCTTAAACATTTTTCACGTCAACATCTTCATGCCATCTTCAAGCCCGTTAAGTGTTAGGGGCACCATGCGGTTATCAAAAATATCCTGTATGATAATAGTAGAATGAGTATACTGCCAATATTCTTTCGGGGTTGGATTTATCCAAATATGATTTGGCCATTGATTTCTCGCCCGCTCTAACCAAACTCTCCCACTTTCACGATTATAATGTTCGTTAGCACCTCCTGCAACTTCAATTTCGTAGGGACTCATAGTAGCATCACCCACAAAAATACATTTATAGTCCTTGTGGTATGTATTAATGATCTCAAGAGTATTATTCTTTTCTTCCCAGCGCCGTTGGTTGTTTTTCCATACGCCTTCGTACAAGCAGTTATGAAAATAGTAATACTCCAAATGCTTGAATGCCGACCTTGTGGCAGAGAATAACTCTTCAACTTGGGTCACATGCATATCCATTGATCCTCCTACATCAAAAAACATAAGCACTTTAACAGCATTTTGGCGTTCAGGTCTGGTTTTAATATTTAGAAAACCCCTTCGGGCCGTAGTTGAAATTGTATCATCAAGGTCCAATTCTTCATGAATACCATCTCTCGCCCACTTTCGGAGTCTTTTTAATGCTATTTTCATGCTACGAGATCCTATCTCATTATTTTCGTCTAAATCCCTGAATGTACGTTTATCCCAAACTTTTACGGCTTTTCGATGTCTACTTTTTGCCTGTCCAATTCTTACACCTTCAGGATTATACCCATAAGCTCCAAAGGGGGATGTTCCTGCAGTCCCAATCCATTTATTTCCTCCTTGATGGCGGGCATTCTGTTCTTTAAGCCTTTTCTGCAATGTCTCCATTAACTTTTCAAAACTTCCATGAGCACGTATTTCTTCCATCTCCTCCGCACTAAGGGTTTTTTCTGCTAGTCTTTCGAGCCATTTTTTTGGTAAGTCCATTTGGGATATTAGCTGCGTAGTATCAAGGTGTTCTATCCCATTAAAATTTTTACTGAAAATCTGATCAAACATGTCCAGATGTTTTTCGTGTTTGATGAGGCTTGCTTTAGCCAACAAATAGAAGTTTTCAACTTTAAAATTTGCTATTCCGCGATCTAGGCAGGACATGAAAGACAGAAATTCCAGTAATGATACTGGTACCCCATTATTTCGTAAATCATGCAAAAAATTATTAAACATCTTAAAACAAATTTGATCTCAGAAGAATTATTTGTATCAACACCGCAGCGATTAGGGAGATAATGGAAAAAACAGCGGTATATTGTAATTTATCCAGATAATTTCCTTTCCTCTTGGAGGCTACAATGTACCCAATGCTACCTCCTACAAAAATTGTCGCTACTATGACTCCCATTCTTAATTTCCTTTTATTGCAAAACGATCATTAATTTGTCTTTAGCTATGATCACTGATTTCTCGCTAGAAACGCTAA
>CACIIZ010000030.1 GCA_902586855.1 uncultured Alphaproteobacteria bacterium
CTAACAGTAAGTCATAGCGAATATTAAGATATGCTATGATTATTTCTCCACTGAGAACTACCAAAAACGTTAAAGTAATTGAATAGCCGGAAAATGACTCGGTTACCAGACTTATTACAAAAATGAATATCTAAGCTAAAAACCATGCGCAATTTTTGATTATCTATTAAAATCAATATTATTGCGAATCCTATTCCTTTTCCTCTTTATTTAAAGCAGCCCCGAGAATGTCCCCTAGAGAGGCACCTGAGTCAGAAGATCCGTACTGTTGAACAGCCTCTTTTTCTTCAGCTATCTCTTTTGCTTTTATGGAGAAACTTACTTTTCGACCAGACTTGTCAATATTTGTTATCCTAGCATCTACTTTATCTCCAATAACAAATTTATCTGATCTCTGCTCGGCTCTATCTCTAGATAAATCCGATCTCCTTATAAAAGACTGAATACCATTGAATTCAACCTCTACACCACTATCCTGCAGGCTAGTTATAGTTACTGTCACTATTTGACCACGCTTGAGTTCGCCTATAGCGTCTGCAAAAGGATCCTTTTCCAATGCTTTGATTGAAAGTGAAATTCTTTCTTTTTCAATATCAATATCCGTTACTTCGGCTTTTACTAATTCACCTTTCTTAAAACCTTCGATTGCATCTTCACCAGACTTGCTCCAATGTAAGTCAGTTAAATGCACCATGCCATCAATGTCTTCATCTAATCCTATAAATAAACCAAATTCAGTAATGTTCTTGATCTCACCTTCAACTTGGCTCCCAACCGGATGTTTTTCCGCAAAATTTTCCCAAGGATTTCCTTTTGTTTGCTTTAGGCCCAAGCTAACACGCCTCTTAGCCGTATCGATTTCCAATACCATAACCTCTAATTCCTGGCTTGTTGATACCAACTTGCCCGGATGCACATTTTTTTTGGTCCAAGACATTTCCGAAACATGTACAAGTCCTTCCACCCCAGACTCTAACTCTACAAAAGCTCCATAATCTGTAATGTTTGTAACCCGACCAGTATGGTTTGAACCTAAAGGATATCTGGTCTCAACGTCACTCCAAGGATCCTCTTGAAGTTGTTTGATTCCAAGGCTTATTCTATGGGTATCCTTATTTATCTTAATTACTTGAACTTTTATGGTATCACCTATGTTCAACAATTCTGATGGGTGATTTACCCTACGCCATGCCATGTCTGTAACATGCAATAAGCCGTCAACTCCCCCCAAATCAATGAAAGCGCCATATTCTGTTATGTTTTTCACAACTCCATCGGCAATACTACCTTCAGCCAAATTACCCACCAATTCTGCTCGTTGCTCCGCCCTTGATTCTTCTAAAATAGCTCGTCTGGAGACCACAATGTTTCCACGACGTCTATCCATTTTAAGAATTTGAAAAGGCTGAGAAACCTGCATCAGAGAATTTGTGTCCCTTATAGGCCTGACATCGACTTGACTACCAGGTAAAAAAGCTATAGCTCCTCCTAAATCTACTGTGAAGCCTCCTTTAACTCTTCCAAATATTACACCTTCTACTTTCTCTTCGGTACCAGAAGCTTTCTCCAACCGATCCCATGCTTCCTCGCGCCGGGCCTTTTCTCTGCTAAGAATAGCTTCTCCCCTAGAACCTTCCACCCTTTCCAAGTATACTTCTACCTGGTCTCCTACTGCGACATCACTTTCTTTTCCTGGAGTAGAAAATTCCCTTAAGTCTACCCTACCTTCCATCTTATAACCAATATCAATGATGGCCTGTCCCGCTTCTATTGCAATCACAGACCCATTGACTACCTCACCCTCCTTAGGAGTGGCGGACTCCAAACTCTCGTTCAGTAGTTGTTCAAAAGCTTCCATTGTCGCCGATGCTGGCATTTAGCTCTCCCTTTTTCTTCTTGCAGTTGATTCCTAAAGCTTCATTAATCACAACTTAATAAAGAATAAATCTAACTATTCAATGTTATTTTTTTTAATTCTTCATTTATCCTCAAAATAATAATCCCTAAACTTTCTTCAATGGACATATTTGTGGAGTCAAGCATTAATGCATCACTTGATGGTAACATTGGTGCTATTGCCCGGTTTCTATCCTGTCGATCTCTTTTCTTTAAGTTCCTTAAAACCTCTTGATAGGTAACTTCTATATTTTGTTTCTTAAATTGTATTGTCCTTCTTTTTGCTCTAACACCTTCTTCGGCATCAATATATACTTTAACATCTGCATCCGGACACACTATTGTACCAATATCTCTTCCATCCAAAACTGTTCCACCTTTCTGATTTGCAAAATTTCTCTGATAATCTAATAGTTTTTCACGCACACAAAAATTAGTTGCTAACAGACTTGCTATTTCACTAATTTCATTATTTCTTAACTCTTTTAACTCTAGTAAGTTCTTATCTATCCCCTTTATTGATTTCAAAATCATTTTTTCAGAAATTGAGCTAAATTCAGTTGTGATCGTGCGCAAATTAAAAGCAACTGCCCTGTAAAGAAGACCAGTATCCAAATATTTGAAATTATAATGCCTAGAAACGGCTCTACCGATAGTTCCTTTTCCAGAACCTGCTGTTCCATCAATTGCAACTATAAATCTCATGGTTTGCAAACCCAGTAAGAACCACTAAACCCATGAATTGTCTGAATCATATTTCACTTTTAGGCATTATCATTATTGCTCCTATCGAATTCATCAACTCAACAAAATTGGGAAAACTGGTGAGAATAGAGTGTGCCCCGATCACTTCGATACTTTCTTTTGTGACAAGGCCTAAGCACAAAAACGACATTGCGATTCTATGGTCATTAGCAGCATCGATTTGAATTCCTCCCCTTATGCCGTTGCGCTGAGAACCACTAACAACAAGCTGATCATCACTTTCCATGACTTCAACTCCTGACTCTAACAACCCTTTAGAAACTGCCGCAATTCTATCACTTTCTTTATAGCGAAGCTCTCTTATTCCTTTCATGGTTGTTGAACCAGTAGCGGTTGCAGCCACCATTGCCAAAATAGGATATTCATCAATCATTTTAGCTGATCTGCTCTCAGGAACATCAATGCCCTTCAAATCGTTTGTGTAGATGACTCTTATGTCTCCGATTAATTCGCCTCCGACAAAGCGCCGATTAAGTATCCTCAGGTTAGCGCCCATCTCGATAAGTGTATCCAAAAACCCCACCCTAAGTGGATTTATACCTATGCCTTTTAAAATAATATTGGACCCGGGTATCATACAAGCTGCCGCTATCGGAAAAGCAGCAGAGGATATGTCTCCTGGGATTTTAATCACTAGTGGCCTTAATTTTGGAAATCCATCAACTGATATCTCTGACAAATGTTCTTTTCTCTGAGATACTAAATTAGCACCAAAAGCTGTTAACATCTTCTCAGTATGATCTCTAGAAGGTTCTCGTTCTACTACTGTCGTTCGGCCCCTTACATTTAATCCTGCCAAAAGTATCGCGGATTTTACCTGCGCGGAGGGTATTGGCAGTTCGTACCTAATCGGAATTGCATCTCTAGTTCCAATTAAATTTATTGGTAGCTTGTTGTCAAAGTTACTAGAAAATGTACATCCAAATTCCTTGAGAGGTGATACCACCCGATCCATTGGCCTTTTCCTCAAACTACTATCACCAGTAAAGGTGGTATTGATAGGGCAGGTTGAAACAACTCCCATAAGTAACCTGACGGAAGTACCAGAATTTCCACAATTTATTACATCATCCGGTTCCATGAATCCTCCAACTCCCACCCCTCTAATAGACCAAATACCTGATTGTACTTTTTTGATTTGACTTCCGAGAGCATTGAGAGCGGATACTGTATTGAGCACATCTTGTGCCTCCAAAAGCCCATGAGCAATTGTTTCACCTATGGCCATACTACCTAATATCAAGGACCTGTGAGAAATAGATTTGTCACCAGGAACAACGAATGAACCTCTCAAACCTTTTGAAAACCTTGCCTCAATTAAGTCCACAATATCATCCATCTGCGACCCTTCTGAAAACCATATATTTAGGAATTCTATCTAAAGCGTAGGCTTTTCTTTCAAATTTCGTTTGAAATTGATTTCCTAAAGGAAACTTAAATTCCCTTACTAGCATTTTTTTTTCTTCAAAATCACGCCTATATTTCATATTTCGGATCATTTGACTTGCATATTCTTCAATATCAGTTGCTACAAATATACTCCCACCCATCTTCAGAGCAAAACACATTTTATCGATATTTTCAGGGGTAAAAAACCTCCTCTTGTGATGCTTGTTCTTTGGCCATGGGTCAGGAAATAATATATGTATCGCATTAAGTTTCGCATTCCCAAGATTATCCAATAAATCAATACAGTTTCCAGGATGTATCAAGATATTTTTCAGATTTTTTTCCTTGACCTTCGTTAGTAGACTCGCTACCCCATTTTCAAATACTTCACAACCAAGAAAACCAACATTGGGTTGAGCTAAGGCTTTCTGAAACAGGAAATGACCCATTCCAAAACCTATTTCCAACTCAAAATCTTTAAGGTTATTAAAAAGATCAGTTGGATCAATTTTTTCTAGTTTAAATGAACCCCCTGTTTGCAAATTAAAAATTGAATACTTGGAAAGATATCTTTGTATATTCTCTTTTTGCCGATTGCTAAGCGGTTTGCCCTTTCTTCTTCCAAAAACCTTTTGGGTGGTTATCGTTCTATCCATTTCAAGTGTTTTCTAAGATAAAAAATGACCTAAACCCAATATTAATTGATATTTCTTAATAAATCGTCTACGAGGTCAGTTTTTTCCCATGAAAAATGTCCCTCTTCAGTGACTTCCTGGCCAAAATGTCCATAGGCTGATGTCTTAGAATATATTGGTTTAAGCAAATCTAAGTGATTAATTATTCCCTTCGGACTTAGATCCATACTCTTTTGGATACTTCTTTCTATACCATGTTCAGGGACAGAGTTACTACCAAAAGTGTTTACATAAATAGATAATGGTTCCGGAACCCCAATAGCATAAGACAATTGCAGTACACACTTTCGAGCCAGACCTGAAGCAACAATGTTCTTTGCCAAATATCTTGCAGCGTAAGCCGCTGATCTATCAACTTTGGTGGGATCTTTCCCCGAAAAAGCTCCCCCCCCGTGTGGGGCTGCACCCCCATAGGTATCTACAATGATCTTCCTTCCAGTCAGACCAGCGTCACCATCCGGTCCGCCGATGACAAATTTTCCAGTTGGGTTTACATGCCAAACTGTTTCTGGAGTTAACCAATCAGATGGGACAACTTCTATGACATAAGGATAAATTATGTTCTTAACTTCTTCAGAAGATAGTTCCTCACTAAAATGCTGCGTCGAAACTACGATTGATTTGATAAATCTGGGTTTATTTTCTTTATAACCAATAGTTAATTGCGATTTGGCATCTGGTCCGAGTATTCCTTTTAGTTCATTTCTTCTAGCGATGCTTAATCTCTTCAAGATTGCTTGAGAATACTGCAGTGGCGCTGGCATCAACTCACGGGTTTCATCAACAGCAAAACCAAACATTATACCTTGATCTCCAGCTCCATCTTTATCAACACCTAGTGCTATATCAGATGACTGCTCATGAAGAAGATTGATAATGTTCAAATTTTTCCAGTGAAAACCCTTTTGCTCGTAGCCAATTTCTTTCACAGTCGAAGAAACAATTTCTGGGATCATTTTTGATAAATCTGCAATATTATTGTGACTATTGAATCCAATTTCCCCCCCTATCACTACCTGGTTTGTGGTAGCGAAAGTCTCACAGGCTACTCTTGCGTTTGGGTCAAGCCTAATGATCTCATCTAGAATTGAGTCTGAAATTCTATCACACACTTTGTCCGGATGTCCCTCCGAAACGGACTCCGATGTAAAATCATATTCATTTCTTGAATTATTCATAAGAGAATACCCGTCAAAGCTTCCGCATTCTAACAGCCTTTTGGTCACTTTTAAAACATAAAAAGATCACAAATACAATTATAGAAAATAAAAGAGTATTCCATTTTTTTGCACCCCAGCTTGAATAAATGGTATCTATTTTTCTGGAAAGTTCCACATCAAAATATCCTTGAGTATTTAGATTGAGGCGGCTGACAATTCTACCATGTGGATCAATTGCAGCAGAAATGCCAGTGTTAGCAGACCTGAGAAGCGATAAACCTTGTTCAATTGCTCGCGCTTGTGCGTGCATGAGGTGTTGCTGGGGACCACTATAAGATCCAAACCAAGCATCATTTGTTAAATGTATTAGCCAATCTGCTCCCGATATATTCTCATCCACTTCATAAGAGAAAATAGACTCATAACATATCATTATGGCAAAAGTGGGTAGGTCGGCAAAATGAATTTTGCTTGGACGTTTACCAACAGAAAAACCAGTTATTTCATGATTTTCCAAGCCCCAAAAACCAAACCCTTTCACTAAGGGAGCAAAAGGAATGTACTCACCGAATGGTACTAGATGTTTTTTGTCATAACTATCTTGGATCTTTCCTTCATTGTTAAGGACATATGCTGAATTAAATAATTCATGGTTTTCTTTAGAGTATTTTCTCGCACCCAGGATCATGGCTTTACCAATATTTTTTGAAACTTGGTTAGAGAAATCTTTTTGGTACTCTAGAAAAAACTGTACTGCAGTTTCTGGCCAAATAATTAAATCTATTTCTGCCAAATTATTTTGGCTTATTTTGATCAATTTTTTAAGATGTGAGGAAGCCAAGTCAGGATGCCATTTTATTTTTTGATTGATATTTGGTTGAACGATTCTAACTTTAACAACTGGTTCTAATCTAATATTTTCTTTTAAACGTATTTCCCCATATAAGGCCAAAGTGGAAAAACTTATGGCAGCTATTAGAAATCCCTTAACGCCAATCAAACCAGAAAAGCTTAAGAAAATGATAATGGATGTCAACCAGTATGGACCAAAAATGGATAGGGTTTGTCCTAGTGGAGTTTCGACAAATGAAACACCCAGGATAACCCAAGGAAATCCAGTAAACAAAAATGAGCGCAACAGTTCTGCTAGGGACAAAAATGCAGCTAGCTTCAATAATGATTTAAATTTGGATTCATAATCATTTTTTAGACTTGTACACCAAAATGCTAGTCCCCAAAAAGTTGATAAAAATGCTGCCAATAAAATTAGTGCGAATGGTGCAAGTATTCCCGTTTTCTCTGGCCTTACTAAAAATGGCTCAATGATCCACAAAAGTGAGATAAAAAAATATCCAAAACCAAAAAACCAACCTAAAAAAAAACCTGCTCGTTGTTTAGGTTTCTTCATATGCCAATATTGGCCAATGCTGGCTAAGACAAATATTGATACATAAGGAATTGAAACTGGGGGGTGAGCCAAAGCCAAAATAATTCCACCAAAAGTGATCACCAAATAATCAATTTTTGAAACTTGTGAAAAATTAATTTTGTTTATCCACATTTTCTCTTTTGAACTTCTTAGATAACTGAAGCCGTAACCTCTTTATCCTTCTTGCATCCGCCTCCACGATACTGAATTCATTGCCCATCTGGTCTTTGATTATCTCGCCTCTAACAGGAATTCTATTGGTTAGAGAATTAACCAGTCCTCCAATTGTCTCGTATTCTTCGTCTTGTTCTGTATCATATCGCAAATTAACTCCGGTCTGATTTCTGAATACCTCTAATTCTAATCTTGCATTAACTAAAAAAAGATCAGTTTTTTCTTCTGACCAAAGTTGATCTTCATCCTGATCATGTTCGTCAATAATCTCACCAACAATTTCTTCCAATAGGTCCTCTATAGTTACTAACCCTTCGACCCCCCCATATTCATCGATTACCAGTGCCATGTGGATCCTTTCAGCCTGCATCTTTTGCATAAGAGTACCTAAATTCATTGATGGTGGTACAAAAATTAATGGCCTAATCTTTGACCTGATTTCGAAATTATTGCCTTGGTTGAAACCGTCACCCAAGGCAAAATCCTTTAGGTGAAGCAGACCTAAAGGGTTATCTAAGGTTTCCTTAAAAATTGGAATTCTTGATAACCTGCGTTTTCTAAAAATAACCGAAATTTCCTCTGTTGATGAGTCTTCCGAAGCAGCTATAATATCTGCTTTTGGAACAGCTATATCGTCTACCCTGAGATCACTTAAATTAGGAAGATGGGGAACGGTTGTTTCTAGAGAACTAGCTTTGTTTTCAATACCAAAAACATTTGTCCAAAAGGAACGTTTCTTCAATTTTTTATTAGAATTCTCCATTTAAACCCTATCACACTAAGTTACAAGAATGTTTAGATCAATCATATTTGAAGCCCTTTAAGTTAAAGTGTATACGGGTTTTTGATTCCGCATTCAGCTAGACATTTAATCTCCATCAACTTCATCTTTTGGAAATCAGAATCTTCTTTGTGACTGAATCCTAATAAATGCAAACATGCATGAACAAGCAAATGCATTACGTGGTCCTCTAATTTGAGATCAAGTTGATAAGATTGATTTAGGCATGTATCATAGGATATTGCTATATCACCTAGGTCATGGACATCACTTTTACATTTTGTACCTCGATGAGACCTCATTTCACTAAAATTTGGTTGTTTGCCTCTTGGCCAACTTAAAATATTAGTAGGAGCATTCGTGCCTCTGAACCGCTCATTTAATACCCTTATTGAGTTGTCATTACACGCCAAAATTGAGATTTCCGTATTTTTTAAAATGTCTGAGAAAGCACTTGAACTAAGAGTAGCCTTACATGCCTTCTCAGCCATTTCTTTAAGGTTTATGTCTAGCCACCTTTCCTCTTCAAAATTGATGTTTATTTCCATCCCCATTAAACAACTTAATCAATAATATTTTCAGGCCCTATCATATGCGGTTATTATATTCTCCACAAGTTTATGCCTCACCACATCTTTTGCAGTAAAATGAGTAAAACCAATCTCTTTGATATTCCTGAGAATCAATACTGCTTCATCTAAACCACTTTTAATACCTTTTGGAAGATCTATCTGCGTCAGGTCACCTGTCACAACCGCCTTTGAATTCTTGCCTAATCTAGTTAGAAACATTTTCATCTGATTTGAAGTAGCATTTTGTCCCTCATCCAATATCAAAAAAGAATCCGACAATGTTCGGCCACGCATGAAGGCTAGTGGCAATATTTCAATCCTTTTATCGTCAATCATCTTTGAAACTTGTTTAACAGGTAAAAAATCATTGAGCGCGTCATAGAGGGGTTGCATATATGGATCGATTTTTTCTTTTATGTCCCCAGGTAAAAACCCTAGCCTTTCACCAGCTTCAACCGCTGGTCGCGTTAATACAATTCGATCCACCTGCCCTTGCAAAAACATTGAAACTGCCCAGGCTATCGCAATATAGGTTTTACCAGTACCGGCCGGACCAAGCCCAAATACCAAATCATAATTAGCAAGATTCAACATAAAATCATTCTGATTATTATTGCGAGGCTCTATGATTTTCTTTTTTGTGTTCACCGTCAGAGTGTTCGAAATGGACTTTTCCCCTTTTTCTTCATGAGCCGAGAATTTTGAATTAGGAGAAGTTCCTTTCGTGATAAACTCAGTTACAGAATCTAAGTAGTTCACGTCTAATGAACGACCTTCCTCCAAATAAATGTAGATTTTCTTGAGAATAACTACGGCATTGGCCCTTGATTCCCTATCACCAGAAAAACTTAACAAGTTTCCTCTTCTATTGATTTGAATGCCCAACTTGTCTTCCAATTTTTGAAGATTTCGATCTCCAGCACCACATAGCTCTGCCAGAACATTATTATCTGGAAATTCTAGTTGGGAAGGTGTCTCTAAATAAAAGGGATGCTTTTGTACTATATCAACTTTCGACAATGCTATCTAAAT
Organism: uncultured Alphaproteobacteria bacterium; assembly: GCA_902586855.1. GTDB lineage: Bacteria > Pseudomonadota > Alphaproteobacteria > Rhodobacterales > Rhodobacteraceae > CACIIZ01. The sequence goes on from CACIIZ010000030.1 coordinate 9,894, forward strand.
CTACCTGGTTTGCCTTTAAGGTAAATCTAATCCTTAAAATCATAATTTTTCAAGAAAAAATCATAAATAATATTAATAATTAAAAAAATATTGTACTTACGTAACAGCTTCTCCAGAAAGGCTAAGTCCGTTGGAATTCCTTATCCTTACTTTTATTATTTTCCCAATCATATCCTTAGCGGAGGTGATAACTACTGGATTCATATAAGGTGATCGCCCTATATACTGATTACTAAATTTTCCACGTTTTTCTATTAGTATTTCTTGAATTGTTTCTATTAAATTCATTTGAAATTGTGTCTGGTGCAGATTTATTTTTTTCTGTAATCTGGCCAATCTACTTACTTTTACTTCCTCTGGAAGATTAGTCCTTTCATATGCTGGGGTTCCTACCCTTGGGGAATATTTAAAACTATAGGCCTGTGCATATCTAATTTTGTCACAAAGATCTAAAGTTAGAGAAAAATCTTCTTCAGTTTCACCTGGAAATCCTACAATAAAATCACTAGAGATTGCTATATCTGGTCTTATTTTTCGGAGTTTTTCGATAATATCAATATAAGTTCGGACTGTGTGACCTCTGTTCATATCTTTAAGAACTTTATCACTCCCTGATTGAACAGGAAGGTGTAGATAGGGCATAAGCTTTTTTTCTTCAGCAAACAACTGAATCAAGTTGTCGGTCATATCTTTTGGATGAGAAGTAACAAACCGGAGCCTTTTTAGATCTTTAATAAGACAAATCTCCTTTATTAAAATCGCTAAATCAAAATTATCCCCAGTTTCACTTCTGGCCTGATATGCATTAACATTCTGCCCTAGGAGGGTGAGTTCTCTAACCCCAGAAGCCACTAATATTTGGGATTCCTTGATCAGAACTTCTGGCGATCGAGAAACTTCAACTCCTCTAGTATACGGAACCACACAAAATGAACAAAATTTGTCGCATCCTTCTTGTACAGTTAGAAAAGAAACAGGTGGTCTCTTCGCATTATTGCTTTGCACCAATTTTTCGAATTTATCTTCAATAGGAAAGTCAGTATCGACTATACGCTCCCCTTCCTGAATTCTCTTAATGATTTTCGGTAATCTATGATAGACTTGTGGCCCAAGTACCATGTCAACAATTTCAGCCCGCCGTATTATCTCTTGACCTTCAGCCTGAGCCACACATCCTATCACACCAATTTTGATTTCTGGATTTTCTTTCTTTATTTTTTTAAATCTCCCTAATTCCGAATATACCTTCTCTGCAGCTTTTTCTCTTATGTGGCATGTATTCAAAATTATTAAATCAGACCATTCTGGCTTTCTTACCTTTCTTATTCCGATGTTACTCAAAGAATCTGAAATTCGCTCAGAGTCGAAGACATTCATCTGACACCCGTAAGTTTTAATGAAAATTTTCTCTATTCTTTTTCCCATAGGCCTTCGTTCATTGAAACAGCGTACTTTCAAATTTGGTCTCAGAGAAACCCACAAAATTCTAAAAACATATCATACATACACAGCCTTAATACAAATATGAAGTAAAATATAAAAATCAGCAGACGATTTTAATAGTAACGATTGAGTCTTGTGAAAATCTCTTCTTATCCGTAATACTAGATCAAGTTTGCACCTAACATGGGGAGTTTTTATGAAAGTAAATGTAAAGGTACTTGTGGTAGGTGGTGGAGTTGTGGGAGCAAGCATAGCATACCATCTTAAGGAAGCTGGCTGGAACGATGTAGCGCTAATTGAGAGGGACGAATTAACTGCAGGATCAACATGGCATGCAGCAGGTTTATTGCCTCTTTTTAATATGTCCTACGCCACAACCCATATTCATGATTATTCAATAAAATTTTATAAGGAATTGGAAAAGAAAAATAATTTAGACATCGGATTTAAGGTGGTGGGTAACCTCAGGATGGCACAAACAAAAGAGCGTATGGATGAATTCATGTTATACAGTTCCACCGCTGACACTGTTGATATACCTTACGAATGGAAAACTCCTTCAGAAATTAAAGAGCGATGGCCTCTAGTACACACGGAAGATTTGAGAGGGGCCATTTTTCACCCTACTGATGGTTATATAAATCCTGCTGACCTGACTCAAGCTATAGCAAAAAAAGCCCGATCAAACGGCGTTAGGATAGAAAGAAGAATGCAAGCCAATTCATTTCTTTGGAACGGTAAGGAATGGGTTGTGTCATGTTCAAGAATGATTGAAAAAGGTGGGAATATCGCGTCATCCGCAGATAGAATTGATTTTTTCGCTGAGCATGTCGTAACAGCCACAGGGAATCATGTGCAAAACACAGCAAAAATGCTAAAAAGAAAAATTGCAGCCATTCCTGTAGAACATCAATACATCGTAACAGAATCGGATCCTAAATTACTTGATTATAGAAAGAATAATGATGAGCATCCTGTATTACGAGATGCAGATGCGAAATGGTACGTAAGAGAAGAAAGAGGAGGATGGATCTTGGGCCCATATGAGAAAAATGCCCCTGCCAGGTTCAAATATGAAGTTCCAGAGGGCTTCAGAGCTGATCTGTTCCCACTGGATTTGGAAAGAATTGAGGAAGAGTATCTTTCCTTTATAAAACGTATTCCAAGTAGTGAAAACTTGGGAATAAAGGACGATTTTAATGGCCCAATTTGTTATACTCCAGACGGAAACCCTCTTTTAGGGCCTGCCAATGGATTGAGAAACATGTGGTTGGCAGAAGGTTTCTCTTTCGGGATAACAGCAGCTGGTGGTGCAGGATATTACTTAGCACAAATGATGGTTAACGGCGAAGCAGAAATCGATATGACTAGCTTAGATCCAAAGCGGTATGGCTCTTGGATTACTACAGAATATACCGCCCAAAAGAATGAGGAATGCTACGAACACGTTTATATTCTACATCACCCAGATGAAGAAAGACCTGCTGGTCGTCCCTTAAGAACGTTCCCTAGCTTTGAAAGACTCAGAGAACTTGGTGCTCAATTTGGCCAAGTAAATGGTTGGGAAAGACCAAATTACTTTGCTGAACCTAACTTTAGTGACAAAAATTCCAGGAGTTTCAGACGTGGTCTATGGTGGGACTATGCAAAATCTGAGGCCGAAGCTATAAGACAAAACGTAGGTCTCATTGATATTTCCGCATTCACAAAGCATATTATAAAAGGTCCTGGTGCTACCCTCTTCCTGGATTGGTTCACCTGTAATAAACTACCCAAGATCAATCGGATAAATTTGACTTATGCTCTAACGCTTCATGGTACTGTCAGGTCAGAATACACAATTGTCAAAAAAGATACCGATGAATATTATCTGATTTCGGCAGGAGCCCTTACCGAATATGATAAGGATTATCTAGTTAAACATGCTCAGGACAAACAGAAGGAATTTGGTTATATTGAAATTCAAGATGTGACAAGCCAGTTCGGCGCATTTGCTATCGCCGGACCAAAGTCCAGAGAACTACTTGAAAAAATCATAAGTGCGTCTGACCCTAAAAAGCTATTTTCTAACGAAACTTTCCCATGGCTTTCCTGCAAGGATATAGAACTAGGAATGACTCCAGCACTAGCTATTAGGGTGTCCTATACTGGAGAACTTGGTTGGGAAATACATCATCCCGTAGAATTTCAAAATAGGCTCCTTGAATTACTATTGGATGCAGGAAAAGAATTCAACCTGAAGTTGGTTGGAGCGAGAGCACAAAATTGGTTACGGCAAGAAAAGAGTTATAGAGCATTCGGTAATGAATTAGGTAGAGATGCTTCTCTGATTGAAGCTGGACTCTCTAGGTTCATGCACATGAAAAAGAATTTCTTAGGAAAAGATGCTATCCCTAAAAGGAAAAATCTAATAGCTTGTGTGACGCTTCTGATTAATGGTCCTGACAACTGCGATCCTTGGGGAAGAGAAGCAGTCTTTAAGGATGGAAAAAGAATAGGTCGGTTAACTTCTGGAGGATTTTCAACCTTTTATAATAAATCCATCGCTATGGGTTACTTGGAAAAGAAGTTCTGCAAAATAGGCCAAAATGTTGAAGTAAAAATGATGAATAAATTGTGGCCTGCAATTGTAACTGAAGACAGTCCATATGATCCCAAGAATTTAAGAGTATTAAATAAATAGAAGACAGGTAACTATAGGGTAATAGAACCTTTCGATAATGCTTTCTTAAACAAATCACTATCAACATTACCGCCACTAACTACAACAATGACATTCTCTTTCTGCAAACTTTGACTGGAAAATAATGCCACTGCTAGAGCGATGGCACCTCCTGGTTCGGCGACCAATTTGAAATTTTCATAAAGGAATTTCATAGCCTTTAAAACCTCTTCATCACTAGCTACAAGTCCTTGCCCGGCGAGTTTCTTAAGAATTGGAAATGTTAATTTGCCAGGAGTTGGTGTAAGTATAGCGTCACAAATTGATTTTGCTTCAGAATGGTTATTTTTTCGGGTCCCTGACCTTAAGGACCGTGCAGTGTCATCAAAAAATTTTGGTTCGCAAGTCCTAACAGAGAAGGATGGGGCATACTCTTCTAAAGCTAGTGCAATACCAGCAGAAAGGCCTCCACCCCCACAACATACTAAAACCTCCGCCTCTTTTATCCCCAAATTTTTTGCTTGTGAGGCAATCTCTAAACCACAAGTACCTTGACCGGCTATAACCAGTGGATCGTCATAGGGACGGATCAATTTTAAGTTCCTTTCCTTGGCTATTTTTTCACCAATCTCCTCTCTGATTTCTTTTATCCGATCATAAAAAATAACCTCGGCACCAAAATTAATAGTATTTTCTATTTTTATAGTAGGTGCATCCTTGGGCATCACAATTACTGCAGAAACTTTGTGCGCCCTTGCTGCCGCTGCCACTCCCTGAGCATGATTCCCGGATGAGTACGCAACCACTCCATCAAATATTGAATCTTCCTTTTTCATATAAGACAAGGCGCTCCATGCTCCTCTAAATTTGAAGCTCCCGGTAACCTGCAAGCACTCTGGTTTTATAAATAAATTTTTTCCCGTTATTTGGTTTGCTGTTATATTTGATAAAAGTGGTGTCTCAACTACTCGACTAGCCGAAGCCTCTTTTGCAAATTTTAATAGCCCAAGGTTACTCAAATTATTTCTTTCGGATTAGGGTTAAGACGGTATTTAAATCACTCCCGTGCCAAGTTGGACGCCAAAACATTTTTTCTTCTGGCAACTCACTCCTGTTAACCCATAAAGTAGAGAAACCGAAAGCTGCTCCTCCTGCTGCATCCCAGCCATTTGAAGAAACAAAAATAACGTCAGAAGATTTACACGAAAAATATTTCAAAACCTTGGAATAAATTTCCTCATGTGGCTTAAAGAGGCCTACATCTTCCGCTGAAAGTATAGCAGTAATGTGTTCTGATATCTTAGCACTCTTAACCGCGCTAAAAAGCATATCAGAAGTCCCGTTTGAAAGAATGGCTAGAGGGAAATTACTTTTCGTCAATCGCTCCAAAACTTCAGGAACTTCTGGGAATAAGTCAAGCTTTCTATAAAGTTTGAGCAGGCTGTACCTCAGATTAGAATCTCCACTCAAGCGGTAATAGGCTAATGCATAATCCAAGGCATCTTCTGTGACTTTCCAAAAATTTGTTTTAAAACCCAGGCTCGTATAATACCAAGTGTAACTAATTTGCTTTTCTCTCCATAGTGAAGAAAGTTTTTCCCAAATTGGAAGAAACTCTGAATTGGCATTGCTCTGAGCGTAATTTCTGGCTGCTGCATTCACGTCGAATAGAGTACCATATGCATCAAATACTATTATTTTTTTCATTTTATTAAACTTCATATAACAGTCAGAAAATCTACAATTTTACTTCCCTAAAGAGACAAGTACCAAAATATCAGAATTCTATAAGTTCTCCAATTGGGGTAAACCCATCACATGATAGCCCCCATCTACATAAATTATTTCACCAGTAGTTGATAAACTTTGGTCGCTTAGCAAAAATGCTGCTGCATTACCCACAGCGTCCAGATCTGCATTTCGCCTCAGGGGTGCATTTTTCTCTGTTCCTCTAAAGACTTGCCTTGCTCCACCTATGGCTGCACCTGCTAAGGTTTTCATCGGCCCGGGACTAATTGCATTTACCCTTATACCATCTGGGCCTAAGTCATTTGCAAGGTACCTTACCGAAGCTTCAAGTGCAGCTTTAGCAGGACCCATCACATTATAGTTCGGAGTTACTTTTTTTCCTCCCATGTAAGTTATAGTAAGAAGAGATCCTCCTCGAGTCATTAATGGAATGGACCTCTTAGCTAAATCAACAAAACTATAACAAGAAATTTCCATGGTTTGCATGAAGTTATCCCGCGTTACATTAATAAATCTACCCGTCAATTCTTCCTTATCTGAATAAGCAAGTGCATGAACCAAAAAATCTAACCTTCCCCACTCTTGTTCAATTTTTTGATATAACGAATCTAGACTTTCCTTATTTTGAACATCCACTAAGGCAAGTATTCTTGAATTAATAGTTTCAGCTAGTGGTTTAACTCTTTTTAGAAGGTTTGCATTTTGATATGATAAAGCTATTTCTGCGCCTGCTTCTGCTAAAACTCTTGCTATACCCCAAGCAATAGACCTTTCATTGGCTACGCCAAATATTAGACCACGCTTATTCTGCATCGACTTAGTCATTTGATTAATCAATTAGCTTACTCAAAGCGAGTGTAGCATTTGTACCCCCAAATCCAAAACTATTTGACAAAATTGTATCAAAGGGAACATTTTCCTGGCATTCCGTTATTATTTCTTTTGGATTTAATGATTCATCTAAATTGAAAATGTTTGCGCTAGCACTTATAAATCTTCCCTCCATCATAAGAAGAGAGTAAATCGCTTCATGTACTCCTGCAGCACCAAGACTATGTCCGGTGAGAGACTTAGTAGATGACACTGGTGGCACCTTTTTATCTCCAAATACACCTCTTATTGCCTCAACTTCGACAACATCCCCCGCTGGAGTAGAGGTTCCATGGCTATTTATATATGAAATCTGGCGATCTTTTAAATTTGATAGTGCCAGCCGCATTGAGCGCTCTCCACCTTCTCCAGAGGGAGCCACCATGTCATGCCCATCGGAAGTAGCACCATATCCCGTTATCTCAGCATATATTTTTGCGCCCCGCGCCTTTGCACGATCTAATTCCTCAAGTACTAAAACTCCTCCGCCTCCTGAAATAACAAATCCATCTCTATCCCTATCATAGGCGCGAGCAGCAGTTTCCGGTCTATCATTGTATTTACTCGACATCGCACCCATTGCATCAAAAAGACACGACAACGTCCAATCTAATTCTTCACCCCCTCCAGCAAAAACAATATCTTGTTTTCCTAACTGAATTTGTTCTAACCCATTACCAATACAATGCGCCGAGGTAGAGCATGCTGAAGAGATAGAATAATTTACACCTTTTATCCTGAACGGTGTAGCCAGGCATGCCGAATTTGTTGATGACATACCACGAGTCACCATAAATGGTCCCATACGTTTAGGGCTCTTTTTCTCTAAAACTATTTGGTGTGCTGCAAAAAGATTCTTAGTTGATGGCCCGCCAGAACCCATTATTAGGCCTGTTCTTTCATTTGAAACATCACTCTCTTCCAAACCACTATCTTCGATAGCTTGCTGCATTGCTATATAATTATAGGCTGCTCCATCACCCATAAACCGTAAATGTCTCTTGTCTACGGAATCCTCTAGCTTTATGCTTGGTCTAGCATGAACCTGTGATCTAAAACCATGGAATTCATACTCATCCGAAAATGTAATACCAGACTTTCCTTTTTTCAAAGACTCTGCAACTTCATCACTATTGTTACCTATGGACGATATGATACCCAAGCCGGTTATAACTACTCTGCGCATGACTGTAAGCTCCTGCTTAATGAAAAATTCAGGTCAATCTCTGTTTTTGAAAGACTCTTAACTTTCAAACAAACCAACCCTGAGACCTCTTGCCACATAGATTTCTTCTCCATCAGCAAAAACTTGACCATCTGATATCCCAAGTTTAAGTTTTCTGTCCAAAACCCTGACAAAGTTTATCTCATAAGTTATTGATTTAGTCTCTGGTGTGACCATTCCTTTAAATTTGACTTCTCCAACCCCAAGTGCCCTACCTCGCCCTTTAAGCCCCCTCCATCCTAGATTAAAGCCTGTCAGTTGCCATAGAGCATCTAAGCCCAAACAACCTGGCATCACTGGATCACCTACAAAGTGACAATCAAAAAACCATAAATCTGGTTTGATAGCTAATTCCGCAATTACGTGACCTTTCCCATGCAACCCAGAGTTATCTGAGATCTCTTTAATAGAATCAAACATCAACATTGGAGGCAAAGGCAACTGTGGGTTACCAATACCAAACATTTCCCCACGTGAACACTTTAGTAGATCCTCAAAGCCTATAGACATTTTTGTAACCAATTCTCACTCATTTTTTTTCTGTGATCCGCTACTCTTACCACTGTTACTAAGTCAGGTGCAACAGTTACCGACATTACTTTGCTAATTAGAAATCTGATTATTCATGAAACTTCCATTATAAAATCAGATTTAATATTGATGTTAAAGAAAATTACTAATAACTTAATAAAATTAGTATATTAATTTAAGAGGGACAATGAACCAGAAAGTCGTTTTCTGTGCAGCCAAATGGCTTAATGAAGCTGGATTAAGGCCCACTCAACAGAGGCTTGAACTTGCTAATCTTTTAATGGGAAATAAAAACCACCAGCACGTTACTGCAGAAACCCTATTTGAGAAGGCAAAAGAAAAAAACATCCCTGTTTCTTTAGCTACGGTATATAATACTTTGCATACTTTCTCGGAAGCAGGACTTATTAACAAAATAATTGTGGATGGGATGGGATCTTATTTTGATACTAGACTTGATAATCATTCTCACTTTTATTGGGAAGAAACAGGCGAACTCACCGATACTCCAGGAAATTTCTTAGAGCTTAAAGATCTACCTGAACCTCCTGCCGACTCTAAAATTACCAGTGTTGATATCATAATCAGGCTGAAAAAAAATAATTAATTTTCTTGCATTCCAATTTTGATGAACTAAATCTGATGAACCAAAAAGAACAAAACATGAACAATAATTGCTTCATCTCAATCTGGCTTCCCAATTTATCCATTGACTTAATCTTGATGGAGAACCCGCAGTTAAAATATAAGCCACTGTGTATATTAAGAATGTATCGAAAACAGAGAATCATTTTTAAATTAAACCATAAATACAGGTCATCAAATTTAGTTCAAGGAATGAAACTAACCGATGCTCTGACAGTAGAACCAGATTTAATCGTGAAAAAAGATTTGCCATTAGAGAGAAAAAAGTTTTATCTCAACAAAATAATATTTTGGCTTTCAAGCATTACACCTAGAATATCTATAGCAAAAAATTCTACTCTCATATTAGATGTGCCCTGTACATTTAGAAGCTCTTATACTGAGAAAATAAGATCCGTTTTCGAAAATTCTAATATAACAAACCATATCGGTGTAGCAAATACTGTTGGGGCTGCATGGGCTAAATCCCATTTCTCTGAAAAAGACAGGTTGGAAAATTCAATTAATGATTCAATTTCTAATCTCCCAATTAAATCTTTACGTATTAGTCATCGATCGGTTAAAAAATTAAATAGCGTTGGGATTGAAACCATTTCCCAGCTAGCAAAAGTACCAAAAACTGAGTTATACCTTCGGTTTGATAATGAAGTATCTAGCTTCTTTGACAAGGCTACTGGCAAAGAAGGTGAACCTTTTCTTGCTATAAAAACTGAACCAAAATTTCAAATTAAAATAGATCTCTCTGAGCACCCAAGTTGTAAATATCAAGTCATCAGTTTAACAAAAAAAATAATAATGGATTTATGCATTAAATTAAAAAGCTCACATGTAAATGCTCAGATTATAAAAATAATATTCAATAGTGAAAGAAAACTTCACAGAATAATAGAAGTAAGTTTAGCTAAACCCAGCAATTCTCATACACATATAGTCAGTATATTTGCTGCAAAGCTTCTTAGACAAAAAGACATACCCGAAATACATAGTATCAAAGTTGAGATTTTAAAAACATACCCCACAATCCACGAGCAAAAAGAACTTCTTGATTCTACTATTTCAAAAGAAAAAAAAGCTACTCTTTCAGAAATTGATAATAATAATATTTGCCAGTTAGTTGAGAAGTTAGGAATTAGATTAGGAAAAGATTCAGTAAACATTTTTTCCCCAAGAGAAAGCCATATACCTGAAAAAAGTTATATTTTAAAAATACCAGGGCATTATTTGAAAACAAATGATTGGCCAATGCAGTATAAACCAAGACCCAAAATACTCTTTGAACCCCAACCAATAATAGTGCTAAAACAGATTTCAAAATTGGATAGCCAAGTACCCCCAAAGTTATTTTGGTGGGGTGATAAAAAATATGAGGTTTTAAAAGCAATAGGTCCTGAACGAATTTCATTAGATTGGTGGTTGGTTAAAAGAAATCATGAAAATTCAGAACGTGACTATTGGCAAGTTAAGTCAGCTTGTGGATCTCACCTTTGGCTATTCAATTTAAAGAAAAAATTTGAGGTAAATGCTTGTAGAGATCAGTGGTTAATACAAGGTCAATTCTGCTAAAAAATGTCTCAGTATTAAACATTTTATCTAGTACTATAGTATGGAAGGATTCAGATTTAATATGCGAACATATCGTAAAAATAAAACGCCCCAAGAAAGTTCTCGAGCAATAGGATTGGATATAGCTCTTAAAGTCGTTAGTTTTATCACTGGGAAAGAGCATCTCCATTATGGGTATTGGAAGGGATTAGACGTAAATTTAGAAAACTTAGGAAAGGCTCAAGAAGCCTATACAAAACACTTGTTCAAGTATTTACCAAAAAAAGAACCACGTAAAAAACTAAAAATATTGGATATTGGTGGAGGTTCAGGTCAAATAGCCAAATACTTAATAGACTTGGGTCATCAAGTTACAATAGTCATACCTAGCTCTACATTGGTGAAGCATGCAAGAATAAATACCAATGGAAAAGCTGAAATCCATCAGACAACATTTGAACAATATAACCCGCGTAAAAACACTAAATTTGATTTATGCCTTTACGCAGAGAGTTTTCAATATATCCCAGTAAAAATTGCACTAAGAAAAGCAACACAATTACTAAACAAAAATGGGGAAATACTAATTGCAGACTGCTTCAGGTCAGCGAAAGAACATACTGGTATATTTCGCAAGCCAGGTGGAGGACCGTCCTTAGCAAGTATGGAGTCTGAAATTAAAATACAAAAACTTGAGATTATCAACCAAGAAGAAATAACCGAGGCTGTTGCACCATCAATTGAATTAGAGCAACAGTTTTATAATACCATTGGCTTTTCTATAAATAGAGTAATTCATAGTCTAAAAATCATCCGACCTATGAGTTTAAGGTTCCTTGGCATACTTTATAAACTATTACTTAGTAAGCGAAGAAGACTACGCTTGGAAGATAGATTATTTGAGAAAAGACGTTCCAAAGATTTGTTCCTCAAATATAATCACTATATGATTTTTAAGTTAAAACCTCTTAGAGAATAAATTTCGACACATAAAAATAACAAGATACGGAAAAAATTGAGAACAAATAGTGAACATAATTTTCTGGCAGAATTGGGTGCCATGTCCAACTTCAGTTTTTTGAAAGGTGGAAGTCATCCTGAGGAATACATCAAACGCGCTATAAAATTAAACCTCAAAGGTTTGGCTATTACTGATGAAAATTCAGTAGCTGGTGTAGTAAGAGCATACTCTGCCATCAGAGGCTTACCTGAAGATCAATCATCACTGTTAAAATTAATTTTTGGCACTCGAATTATCACAAAAGATAATCTCTCAATTACTACTTTAGTAAAAAACCTTGAAGGTTGGAAAAATTTGTGTCGTATATTAACGACAATTACACCAGAAAACAGAATAAAAAAAAGAAACCCTTCTTTAAAAAAAGTGATTTCTTCAAGATATGGTTTGTTTTTTTTGATACATCCTCCAGACGATACTAAAGAAACTTCTAGATTAAAAGACTGGATAGCAAGCACCCAAGAGCTATCTAAAAATATCCCCAATTGTTATATAATGTTATCTCCAAAATATGATGGTTTAGACGATATAAGATTCCAAAATATAGCCAGATTATCATCTGCTCTCAAATTAAAGCTTGTAGCCTCATGTCTACCATTA
>CACIIZ010000031.1 GCA_902586855.1 uncultured Alphaproteobacteria bacterium
AATCGCAGATCTATCATTGGATACTCAAGAACATGCTACTGCAGCTATCTCCACTGTCGATGGTGCAATTTCTAAAATCGATGGTCAAAGAGCAGACTTGGGTGCTATTTCTAATCGATTGTCTCATGTTGTTGATAACAATACGGCGATGATCACAAATACCGAGTCATCGAAAAGCCACATTCTTGACACAGATTTTGCGGTCGAAACCACAAAGCTGACAAGAACGCAAATATTGCAACAAGCGGCGACTTCGATGTTAGCTCAGGCGAATGCTTCTAAGCAATCCGTATTAGCCCTGTTGCAAAACCTTGGCTAAGTAACAACTTAACTTAAAAGGAAAAAAGCCCCGATTTTTCGGGGTTTTTTTGTAAACAATATAGAAAACCAATTTTCATACCATTACTGAAAATCCTCCATGATTTTCAGTAATGGTGTCTTCCCATAAAGATAGTAATATACGATTATGGTCGCAGATCATTTCTTTTGATCAGACTTTGCTACACTTATTACCAATATCAACGCTTGGGATCATTCCAAACGCAATAGATTATTAGTAGATCGTTTGAGCATTCAAACAGAACAGGTTGCTATTGCCCTTAAAGTCTTAAGAATTTTCCTAGCAGACTTTCAATTTTGAGAGAAAAGATAAGACTAAAACCAAATTAGATGTTGAAGTCTATTACTTCATAGATGGGTTGGTGGCCTTGGTTATATAAGCTTTATGTTAATCAGGCTTGGAGTTCTAGATTAGTGGCATTTCCAGGAATGATAAATTTTGTTGTCAGGTGTCTACAAGACTATTTACTTGGGATAGATTTAAGAAGTTATGTTCGATTTTTGGACTAAAATTTTTCACTAGGAAATTGTGAAAACTATATAGGAAGATAAAATCGTAGGGAGAAAATCATAAACTCATTCAAGCTATTTGTTTAAGAAAAAGCCAAATGAATCATCAAGAATAAATGGGGGGGGATGAATTCTTCTAGCAAATGGAAATGTTTCTACTAGTGAAGGATGAACTAAATAAAGCCTATGTAGATTGGATAATGTATCAAAATGAAAAAGCCCCGCTTAGCGGGGCTTTTTTTCATTCAAGAACTAAGTTTTACCCTTGCAGTAATTCGAGTACTGACTGCATTGATCGATTTGCCTGGGATAGCATCGAAGTTGCCGCTTGCTGTAGAATTCTACCTTTCGTTAGTTCGATAGACTCTGCAGCCATATCGGCATCTTGCATCCTACTACGTGAAATCTTGGTATTCACAACAATATTAGATAGGTTGTCGATTGTGTGCTCCATTCGATTCATTGTTGCACCCAAGTCTCCACGCTCTGCATCAACTCTTCTTAGTGCTCCATCGACTGCTGATAGAAGTCTTTGAGCTCCCATTACTGTCTTCACATTGACGTCAGATATTCTTGTGAGGGAGGCTGCCGGAGCCGCATCTCTATGCAATGCCTTAGACGATGTAGACAAAGTTTCTGGTGTCGTAATTGTAAACACGTTTGGTGACTGATAAATAATCTGACCACTCATTCTAGCTGAACTAGCTGTATTTGGTAGTTCAGCAGTACCTGTTAAGGTATCGTCGTGAAGTGCCACAGGGCCACCTTTTGCATTCAAGTCACGATCAAGTGTTTGAACATTAAGGGTTTTTTCAACTTTTTCAAAAAAGAGCTTATCAGCTTCAGAAGCAGTTGTGACTGTGAGTGCAGTTCCTGATGCATTCTCTAGGGTGAATGTCGTTGTTGAAGCAACAGCTTTAACATAATAGATATCTGCGGGATTTAGGTGTGCTGAAGACGCTCCACCGCCTAGTCGAATGGTTCCATCTGATGTGATACATCTAATTGCATCCCCAACCGCTAGACCATGCGCTGATGCAGCGGTAAAAACTGCTCCACTGGTGGCTGCATCTATTGCAATATTGTTAGTAGTTCCTGGTAAAATCGCTGATGATGTGACAGTTGGCATATCAAAATTATCAATTTTTATGTCATAACCATCTGGTGATCTGAGATCTAAGGTTTGCTTATCTGCAGATAATTTTGCTTGAATGCCTGTGTCTCCGGTAAAACCATTGATTTTATCTCTTAAATCTGAGAGATCAGCCAAAGTAGCTCCATCAATAGTTCCAAAGTTAACGGTAGAACTTACGACTTTAGCAGTGGTGTTCATGCCGGTTAACTCAAACGTTATGATAGTAGAACTAGAAGTATTTGAGTCTGGAGTAACGGTGAGCCTCGCATTTGTTTCAGCATATGCTGTAACCCCTGTCGTACTACTTTGAGCGGTAATTGCTTCTGAGATTTCTTTTGAGGTTGCTCCTGTTGCATAACTGATGGTTGCATCACCCACATAGCCGTAAACCTTAAGAGTTTCATCTTTATGGGTTAAAGAATTTAAGGCTGTCGTTGTATTTGATGCCGTTGTTGAAGGAGAACCAGCAATATTAGCTAAATGAAATTTAGTTCCTGCTCCTGTAAACGTGGCAGCGCCATCAAAAGCAATAATATTATCATCGGGATCGTTGCTGGGTGTATTCTCTACATCCGTCAATCCAAAGGTATTTGCCGCGAGGGGTTCTACAACTTTATACTGACGCCCTGAAACCAAACCTGAGATCGGAGTGGATCCTGACGGAACTTCATAAGTGACAATATCACCTACTTCAAATCCGTGGGTTGCCGAAGTTGTAACTGTACCACCATCTACTGTAGAAAGTGTAGTTGCAGTTTTTTCTAATTGACTAGATGATGACCAAATTCCTAAAGCTGTTGGTTTAACATTTTCAATACTTAAAGTATGAGTATGCTGCGGACTTTCATCGTAACCAATTTCAAATTCAGTATCCTGGAATGTACCATTCAACAATTTAGATGTATTAAACTGGGTAGCTTCGGAAATACGGATAAGTTCTTTTTTGAGAGACCCAACTTCTTCATTAAGGGCAACCCTATCCGCACCACTATATGTACCGTTAGCTGCCTGAACTCCGAGTTCTCTCATTCTTTGAAGTATTTCTGAAACCTCATTTAGAGCGCCTTCTGCAGTTTGAGCCATTGATATAGCATCTCCTGCATTTCGGATGGCTACTTCCATACCGTTGATTTGGGATGTCATTCTATTTACGATAGCAGCACCAGCAGCATCATCACCAGCTTTATTAAGCCTTTTTCCCGAAGCTAATCGCTCCGTGGCTTGTGTGGCTGTGCCTTCATTTCTTTGTAAATGGTACAAAGACTTTAAAGCTGCACTATTCGTTAATATATTCGTCATATCATCACCTTTACATTCGTAAGGATATTATGGTCACAATGACCGGTTATCGTTACCTTGTTTCCTGCATTTTCCATGCCAATTATTTCTATGTCAGTTAAAAACATGCAATTTACCTAATAAAATCAAACAAAGTTTGCTTTCCTATCTTTGAAAAGGTAGCCTGGGAGGCCTCTTTACTTAGAATAAGACTTTGAAGTCTGGTAATTAGTTCTGCTAAATCCGCATCACCCAGGTCTCCTATCTTCTCGGTGACGAGAATTTGACGCTCAGCCAATATTTCCTTTTGTTGGCCAAGTTTATTCATTTGAGCTCCCACAACAGCCAATTGATCTCCAAGATGGGAGGTGGCATTCTCAAGAAAATTCACCGAAGAAGCGATCAATTGATCAGTATCTGTAATATGTCTTGTCGCTCCCACCATTTCTCCCATGCCATCATAGCTATCAAATTTAGCATAAGAGGTTACGTTATCGGTCCCAAAGTCGTTTCCTTTGATTTTGATATCCTTCATGACAATTTCTCCAGCAAAATTCTCTTTTAGGATAATGGCACCTGTTTCAGTATTTTCTGTTGCTGTGATACCTGTAAATTCTGTATTTTTATTTATTTCTGTTACTAAACTAGAAACTTTACCTTGTGCGACTGAAGAAGTGATGGATACCCCACCTTTGCTTCCTGTTAGTGTAAATGTCCATTCCTGCGGGTCGGGGGGTAAAACAAAGTTGATTTCTGCGTGACCATCTGCTGACCCTTGCCTCTTGAATTGGCTGGCTGTTTTTACTGCATTTCTACTATTTTCTATGATCTCAAAAACGGATTTAACTCCAGATTCAGTCGGGACAGCCATAAAAGTTGTGCCACCATCCACTGATGTCTTCACTTTCATACTTTCAGATATTTGAACCGTATGCTGACCTCTATCGCCAAGATACTTCACACTACCATCTAGTTCCATGTGAAATGGAACAAGGTTTGTTTTAAAACCTGAAAAGACTGCTTGTCCTTGAGCATCTCTATTATTTGCTATCTCCACAACAACTTCGGTAAGAGCATCAATTTCTTTTAAAATGGCTGTTTCATTTACCGTGCCACTTCCTGCTTGAATGGACAATTCAGTAATACGCCGTAATGTATTAACTGTTTCCTGAATGCTCACGTCAGCTAAAGATAATCTAGCATCAGCTGCGTCAGCATTATCAGTATATCTTTGTAAGAGTTCTTTTTGCTCTTTGGCTACAGACAAACTAACGGCGTCAACTGGATTGTCAGATGCCGCAAGGATATTCTTTCCAGTCGATACTTTCTCTTGGATTTTTTGAATTTCAGCATCTAACTTTGCAAAGTTATTAATGGCTTGCTGATTAAATAATTTCTGACTTATTTGCATTTATTTCTTAAATTGTCTGTAATAATGTATCAAAAAGTTCTCTTGCGGTCTGCAAGATGCGTGCCGAAGCTTGATATGCCTGTTGCTGCTCTATCAAATTGGCAGCTTCGGTATCAAGGCTGACCCCTGAAAATTGGGCTTCTGCTTCTGCAGTTGCATTTCGTTGAGCATCCGCTGCTTCTTTGGATAAATTAGCAGAATTCACGCTTGAACCTACTTTGGATACTATCTGGGCAAAAATTTCCTGGAAACTACCACTCCCAGCGGAATAAGCATCAGAATTTTGTTTTGCTAAAATTGCATCTAAGTTACGGGCATCACCGGAAGAATTCAGATTGGGTGAAATGAAAAAAGTATCGTCTTTTGTAGCCTTTCCTGTTAGTTGCAGCTTCTGTCCTATAACTTCAGTTGCACGCGAACCATCCAGAATTCTTGTAGCAATGGAGTGCCCAGTATTGGTGTCAAATATTTCAACGAGTGTACTCAGGTCATCCATCACTTTTACAGTAAAATCTTCTTCAACTGGAATAGCATTGGGAACAGCAATATCATAATTTGCTGCCAATTTTCGAGCTCCGATTCCTGAAAGAAGAACAATTAAATCCTCATTTGGTAGGTTTGAAATTTTAATTCTATTTTCAGCTAAACTGGATCCAGAGGCTATTACTTGAATTACTTTATCTGTTTTTGAAGTAATATCGAGACCTTTACCCGAAAGTTCCAGTTTGTAATCTAACACCTTGAATCCTAAAGATTCAGAATTTGAGTCTGTAGGTAGAACTAAAGTTCCGGTGTTGGATGCTGATTTTAGGATGATTTTATTTGTGCTTTGAGTGGTGGTTGCAGATGCAGTACTAGAGAATGAAGCTGCCACTGATGCGCTTGATGAGGCTATGGAGTAATTTGTACCATTGAAAGACAATGTGATAGTAACTGGAGTACCATTAAGTTGGGTGGTTAGAGTTTTAGGATAATCAGCCACAGTACTTGACAAGGTAATTGAAGCCCCTGCAAAGGTCCTTATAGGAAAGGTGGTATTAGTCCTAAGGCCAAATCTTTTTGCAGCTTCAACATTGTTGGCAACTTTTGTAGCATCGCTTATTTGAATTTGGTCTCCTGATATAGTTCCCCCAGTGGCCGCTATTTGCAATCTCCCATCTGCATCAAAAATTGCAGAAATCCTGCCATCCTCACCACCGGACACAGTGATCTCTGGATTAGCTTTGGTCTCTGGATTTTCATATGATACTGTTAATTTATAGATTTTCCCCTCATAGGTTACTGAGACTGCATCTCCATCATCAGGTAGGGTCATGGCAATTGATGAAGTCACAGTGGCCAGTCCGTTTGGTGGAATTTTTCCAGAAAGGTTGGTTATAGAAAAAGATCCATCTGGAGATTTTTCCGTGAACTTTAGACCCGTTGAGGTTCCGTCGGATTCTATCGTAAAGAGGGGAGTACCATTTTTATTGGAAACAAGCATTCTTCCTAATGAGTCCAGACCAATGGTTTCACCATTTGATCCTTGAAATTCGCCAGAACCGGGGTTTGTTAATAATCTATCCCTTGCTTGGGCGGCTGTTTCGTTACCATTTGCAGTATAAGTGAAAGTAGATCCCTCGAGAGTAAATATTGCTGTTTGATCATTGGTAAAAGAGCCTGACATTGAGAACTTAGCTACCCCCGCAACTCCCCCAATGGCAGAAATCCCTGATAGAGATGATACTGCACCTTGGCTCCTGATATTTTTCAAAATTGCTTTCGCCACATTTTCTGGGGAGGGTATTGTGATATCTTTAGTGTTTACGGTGGCGGAAACTGTTGATCCTGTTCCCGTTGTTGGAAGAGAAAGAGAAAACGAACCAGCCGCCGCTACTGCATCTAAACCATTTGGATCAGAGCTATTTGTATCAACCCCGTCTATTGAATGAAAGGTCACAGAATTCTTTTCTCCAGTGGTTACCGGTTTTATGCTTACTAAGCCACCAAGCCTTGGGTCCGCACTACTGTTAGTGACGACACCTGCAATGTCAGCAGTAAAAGAGGTACTGGATCTAAGTAAGAGTTCACCGCAGTAGCGGGCGGCATCTAAAGCAGTTCCCGTTACAGATGTGGTGGTCGAAACTACAGTATTTGGTGGAATATTTCCTGCCATACCAGTAACGGCGAAGGTTCCATCTGGATTACTCTCTGTGACCTTCAATCCTGCAGCTGTTCCATCTGACTCTATCTTGAAGAGGTGTTTGCCGTCCTTATTTGAAACCTGTAATACTCCAGTTGACAGTAGTTTGATTATTTCATTATTGGAGCCCTGAAATTCGCCAGAACCAGGATTTGTCAGTAAGCGGTCCCTGGCTTGAGCTGCTGTTTCACTTCCATTTGCAGTGTATGTAAAGGTACTCCCTTCAAGCGCAAAAATTGCTGTTTGATTATTAGTAAAAGCCCCCGACATTGAAAAAGTAGAAACACCGGCGGTTCCACCATTAGTTCCACCCAACAAAACTTCGGTTCCTAAGGGTTTGGAAAAACGGTCGGTCAGTCTTGTAGATAGTGTTTTTCCAGATTTATTATCGAAATCAAAATTTAAGAGTTTTATGTCTTCACCACTATTACTCTCTAAAAGCAATCTACCCTTATTACTAGATACCGTTGCTGTTACTCCTGTTTTGGGGGTGTATTGATTGATTTTTTCAGCTAAAGCTGTCAAATTGGATGACGAAACTACGGCCTCTATTTCTGCATAGTCGTTGCTTTTGGAACCTAGTTGAAATTTTACTGTACCTCCAGATCCTTCATGCCATACCTCCACCCTAGATTCTGCCGATGCAGTTATGCCAGTCTGAGACAAATTCTGTGTAATAAGTTCTGCTGCATATTTTGCGGAAGAACCTGCAGGGATCTTTAATTCCTTTGTAGTATTTAATTTGAGATTCCAATCATTTGTTGGATTAAAAGGCAGAAAAGTGGTACCCGCAATTATTTGAGCTGACGCCCCATTCCCGCCCAGCGAAATTGTTTGATTAGTATTAATACCGCTTCGTTCAATTTCCATGCCTCTATAGCCGGTCTGATCCATAGAATTAAGATAATCACCCCTGTATGAAGCTCCCGCATTAAAGCCATTTTCTAAAGTCAGAAACTCCGCAATCTCGTCTGTAGAAAGAGGAGATCCAGCTAAGTGTCGCCCTTCTTTAGTGAAAATCTGCAAATCAGATGCGCCAAGTCTTGATTTAATACTAGCACGAGATGTTCCAATCGAACTGCTGAATAGTTGAAGACTTTGATCACTGTTAAAAGCCCCTGTTGCCAAAGAAATCGTTAAATTTCCAGTACCCCCGCTTGATTGCATTCCTAAGCTTTGAAGAGTCTGTCCAGTGGAATTTTTTATTGTTCCACTATTAAGTCGCTCAGATATTTCTTTTATATCTTGCCAAGATCCTGCCTCCCCAGGCATACTAGTGGCAAATGAAATGTCAAATGTATGGGTGGCACCACCATCGATTGCGATTTTTAGGGAAGACGCATTTTTCAATTCTTTATCAGGTACAGAGAAAGTTAGTTGGGATTGCTGAGTAAGACTGACAATTTCTACTGCGGGACTATTTGCAGGGACAAAAGCAACTGCTCCATTTTTTACGAAGTTTGATGCTCCGACAGAACTCATTGAATTGGACAAAACATTTTCAATCATATTGAGACTGTTTTGCACTGGTGATAATTTCTCAGTTAGTAATTCTATACTAGAGTTATTTTTAGTGTCCGCAAAAACTAGAGTTGACGCGGCAGCTGCTATCTGATCACCATTTTTTAAAGAAAATTGAAGATTTTTTGCAAAGCCTGCCGATGGTGAGACAAAAATTTCATCTCCATTTCTGGGGGTCCCAAAAAGGTTTATTTGCATACCAGGTAACTGAATACTATTTCTTCCTGAGCCTAAATTCTCGCCAAATTCGTTATAGGCATTCCATGTTTCGGTATCACCATTGAATCTTACAGTTATATTCCTGGGAACAACTTGATGTATATCGAGAATATCTAATTCAGCCGAAAATGAGCCGAGATTAGCCATTCCTTGACTGATTTCAAATCCCTTGGAAATAAAGAGGTCTGTTCCCTTTGATCCCTTTAGATCTAATCCTTCGCTATGTTGAGCATTTAGAGTGTTAGAAAAAACAAAAGCCATCTGATCCAGGTCAGCAAGCGTAGTGTGGCTCATTCGAAAAGAGTCACTTAATCCTCTTAAACTTCCATTAACAACCTGAGAGGTTGGGGTGTTTTTCCCTCCACTAAAAATGGAGAAGGCTAAAGAGCCCAAACTTTCGGATACTGACATAAGATTATTTATATTATTTGCAATTAAAATGGGACCATTTTGTGATTTGCCAAGTCTGATTGTGGCTGTCCCACGAGTATCTAATTCAGTAGTCACTTCAATTAACTTGCTAATTTCATCTATAACCATATCTCGGTTATCTAATAGGGAATTGTTGCTTGAACCGCTTGCAGCGAGTAGCTTTTTATTTATATTCGCAAGTTCATTACTAAGTGTATTAATGGACTTAATATCAATTTCTGCTTGCTTTAATATTCCAGTTTTTACCTCTTCGACTACTTGGGCTGTTGATCTAAAAGTTCCAGCCATCAAATCGCCCATCTCCAGAGCTACTGTTCGAGGAGCTACATCACCTGGTGCTGCTGCTACCTCTTGAAGTGAGTTAAAAAACCTTCCCATAACAATACCAAGATTAGAATCTGTAGGCAGCATCATATCTTCTAACTCTTTAAGCTTATTCAAGAAGGAATTTTCGGCTTCATAGTAGGCTGATGCACTACGATTACGATCAATCAAATAGGCATCAAATGATCTTCTTATCGCCTCAATTCTTACACCTAGCCCAGATTGATTGGCAATTCCGGTAATACCACCTTGACTTGCTGTAATTTCTTCTAATCCTGCTTCCCGTCTTTTGTACCCATCAGTATTGATATTAGCGATATTTTGACCCGTCACTGCAAGTGATTGGCGATAGGATTGTAAACCACTTTTTCCTATATCAAAGAGACTAGACATCTGATGTGTTCACAGTTTTGGTAATATGATTTTTAAATTGCAATTTTATCGCTTCTGCTATTCCAAAACTTGCATTTGTTGAAAGCGTTCTACTCCATTCTTGGTCCAATAGAGATTGATAGGTTTTTTGAGACGAACTATCAAATATTCCCTCAGCTAACTTACTTTTATGCGCTTGCTTTAGCATCTGGGCAACAAACAGAGCCTCAAATTCTTCTGCAACTTGAGATAACTCCAGATCTTCTCGGGTTCTTTCAAATAATGAAAAGCTACTTTGATCCGGTAATTTTATATCTGAAATTATTGACAATGCCTTACCTAAATAATAATTAATTCTGCTCTTAGAGAACCGGCTTCACGCAGGGCTTCTAAAATTGCCACTAAGTCTGAAGCACTTGCACCAACCGAATTGATGGATTCAACGATCTCCGATAATTCTACTCCTGGATCAAAGATGAATGCCTTCGCAACCTCTTCATCCACGTCTATCTCGGTATCAGGTGTTACTGTTGCATCTCCTGGCGTTACAACAACTTGATCTGAATTCATAGCAACATTGTTATTCGGATTGACATTCTGATCCTCATTAACTCTAACGGTCATAGATCCGTGTGTGACTACTGCTGGGGTTACTCGGACATCACCACCGATAACAATCGTTCCAGTTCTTGCATTTACTATTACTTTAGCTTTCGGTCGGGAAGGCTCCACTTCAATGTTTTCAAGAAGGCTGACAAAAGCTACTTTCTGAGAAGGATCTTTTGGTGATCTCACTTTTATAGAGGAGGCATCTAATGGTACTGCTACATCAGGTCCAAAAATCTCATTTATTGCATTAGATACTTCTAAAGAGGTACTGAAGTCACCTTGATGTAAGTTAAGAATTATATTGTCGGCTCGGAGAAAAGAGGTTTCCACTAGTTTTTCAACTGTTGCACCTCGAGGAACTCTGCCTACAGTGGGAATATTAACCACTACTGATGAACCGTCTTGTCCTGTGACCCCTAGACCCCCAACAACTAAATTGCCTTGGGCAATTGCATAGGTTTCCCCATCTGCTCCCAGTAGAGGCGTCATGAGAAGTGTTCCTCCACGAAGAGAGTTTGCTTTACCCAAAGTAGAGACTGTAATATCGAGTGTCTGGCCTGGTTTAACAAAAGCGGACATTTCTGCAGTAACCATAACTGCCGCAGTGTTAGCTCCATTGAGTCCAGCGGTATCCGTAACCAACCCAAATCTTGAAACCATGGATTGCATGGATTGTAGCGTAAGACCAATATTTCCATCGCCAGTTCCATTGAGGCCAACAACGATACCGTACCCGACAAGTTGATTTGATCTGATACCTGCAATAGAAGTAAGATCCTTAAGGCGATCAGCATGGCATAAAGAATTTCCAAGCATCATCTGAAGAAAAACAAGTACAATTGATACGCGTCTATACATTTTTAGTCCTCTTTCTAAAGGGGAGAAATACTAGAAAAGGCTCTGCTAAGCCAACCCTTCTGCCCAGTATCTGCTATATCTCCGACGCCAAGATAGGCTATCTGAGCATTAGCTATTCTACTTGATTTTACGACATTATTTGCAGAAACATCTTGAGGACGAATCATTCCGCTTAAGCGAACGTATTCATTCCCATTATTAAGATGAAGTTTTTTTTGTCCCATGATTTCCATATTCCCGTTGGAAAAAACTTTCATGACTGTGACAGAGATTTCTCCGCGCAATGAATTGGTTTGAGCTGCTGACCCAGATCCAGAAAATGCTGTCTCAGCTCCACTATCTAATAGAGCTTGGTCTCCAGCAGGATCAAGTAGATTGGGTAGGTCTACTTTAAAACTATCTGATTTTGCACTGGTTGCTGATTGTGATTTTGAAGCAGTGAAATCCTCGCTTAATGCTACGGTGAGAATGTCTCCTACTTGAGCAGCCCTTCTATCTGTAGCAAAAAGACCACCACTTGCTTCATTATAAATGCCACCCGATGGGTTGTTATTGTCAGGTAGATTCATCGCATCTGGAATTATTGGTTCGAATTCCATTGATGCTCTGTCTTCGACATGAGTAGAGCAAGAAAATAGTATAGAGAAAGGTAAAACGAGTTTCAGTACTTTAAGTGTATAATCTTTCATTTTTAGTCCTTAAATCAGGATTATAAATTTTGAGCGATGAATCTCATCATCTCATCGGAGGAAGAAATTGATTTAGAAGCCACCTCGTAGGCTCGTTGTGTTTCGATCATATCAACTAATTCCTGAACTACATTTACATTTGAACCTTCGAGCGATCCTTGAACTAATTTCCCAAAGCCACCTTCTCTAGGATTGCCAATAGCAGCGGCACCACTCGCATTTGTCTCAACTACAAAGTTCTCTCCTATTGGCTGAAGGCCAGTTCGATTAGCAAAGTCAGCCAAAGTTATTTGTCCTACTTCCTCTGCCGCGACTTGACCTGCCACTTGCACACTGACAATACCATCTGAAGATACATTAATTTGCGTGACACTTTCTGGGATTGCAATTTCTGGCTGTAGCACATACCCACTAGGCGTAGTTAAGACACCATCTTGGTTTCTTGTAAAGGCGCCATTCCTTGTAAATCCCACTCTGCCATCGGGTAGAAGGACTTGGAAAAACCCGGCGCCGTCTATTGCCATATCAAGAGCATTATCCGTATTAATCAGACTACCCTGGGTATACACCTTTTGAGTGTTATTTACTCTAACACCGGTACCCACTGCAAATGCAGATGTGAGATTTGTGTCCACCGAGGTTTGTTCACCACTAGCTCTTTTTATCTGGTAGAGTAGGGACTCGAAATTAGCCCGATCCCTTTTAAAACCGCTTGTATTAACATTAGAAAGATTGTTTGCAATCACTTGCATTCGGGTTTGTTGAGCATTTAACCCCGTTTTTGCGACATGCATAGAACTACTGGACATTTTTTACCTCTTTTAAAATTCCTTCAAAAGAGTTCTGCAAGGCTCATGCCAATAGATGGTTTGCTTAGTTAGGAAGTCTCATTATGCTTGCGCCACCCTCATCTATTTGCTCAGATAGAGCAATGAATTTGACGTTTATTTCAAAGAGCCTTTGTTGGCCTAAAGTATCAACTAACTCTTCAATTGCATTTACATTACTGTTTTCAATAAAGCCCTGGGCTAGTACCACATTTTGATCTGCTGCAGGAATGCCTCCTGCAACTAGTCTGATTTCTCCGTCGGTATCTTTATGAAGGGGTTCCTCGGAACCGCTAGTCAAAGCAATAGTTGCTGCAAGCACTCTTGTTCCTTCAGGTTCTCCCAGTGGTTCAATAAAAAGATCACCGTTTTCAGCAACAACTATTTTTCTATGAGGTGGGATATTTATAGGGCCCAGATTGGTATCCAATATTTTTGAACCTGCTCCATCAGTTAATTCTCCAGTATTCGATACTTCAAAATCACCCCTGCGTGACAGGGCTGGACCTCCAGTATCAGGTTGAATAATGAAAAAACCACCCCCTCTAATGGCAACATCTGTTTCTAGACCTGTCTCAGATAAATTTCCAGGATTGGCAGAAAAGACATTAGCACCCTCGTGTAACGCAAAAATTCTGGCATCATATCTTTTATCCTCAGTAAGAAATCCTGAGGAGAAAGTCGTCCCCATGTCTCTGCGAAATCCTGGCACATTAATGTTAGACAGATTTTGAGATTTCACGGCTCTATTCATGTACAAATTGTTCAAGGTGTTTAAAGCTGTATGGATCATTCTGTCCATTTGATCTTCTCCCGTTCTAACATTTAGTACTCTTTACTACCCTCTAATATTAATAATAGTTTGGGTTAGAGTGGTTGTGGTTTCAATGGCCTTAGCTGATGCTTGGAAGTTTCTTTGTGCTGTGATTAGGTTCACGAGCTCTTCGGTGATATCCACATTTGAGCGTTCAAGAGAACCAGACAAAATATTTCCAAATCCCTCAGCACCAGCCTCTCCAACCTGTGCTGAACCTGAAACCGCAGTTTCAACATAAGTAGCATTACCAATCTGTTTCAAACCATTTTGGTTGTTGAAGTTAGCCAGGACTATTTTACCTAGAGGATTATTTTGCCCGTTTGTATAATTTGCTCGAATAGTTCCAGCTGCATCAATTTCCAAACCATCTAGTCGGCCAGATGTAAAGCCATCTTGATCTACAGATAGAACTGAAAATGGCTGAGCAAACTGTGTTGAGGCTCCATAATCAATGTCCAGAGCGATTGAAAAGCCTTCTTGTTGCTTTTCGTAATGAACTTCCTTCTTAGGACTTAGAAGTTTACCACTTTTGTCAAATGTTAACTCACCCTCATCAATATATAAGGGATAATATCCGTCCACAAGATTTTCTGGTGGAGTTTCCACGGTGTTTCCTTCTGAATCTACGTACAAAGCAATACCATCACTATTTGTGGCTTGAACAAGATTAAAAATCTTTGGTACGTTTCCAACACCGAGAGGTATATCATCTAAACCAAGACGCGTCGTCCCTTTTACCTTGATCGTTGAAGTATCTCCCGTTGTTCCAGTTTTAAAAGTAAAGTTATTTTGGTTAGGGTCATATTTTACTGTAACACCACCAACGGTTTCACCAGTAACTGGATCAGCAATCTGATTAATTCTTTCTTGGAGTGCTTCGGCTAGAGTAGAGCCAACATAAAATCCTGGTGGAACCTCAATAATACCATTAATACCGTTAATTGATACGTTGAATATGTTCTCTCCTCCAATGCTTGACAGTCGGAAAACTTCTGTCAATTTTTCTTTTGCTGCAGCGCCAACCACTTGCGCTGGAGTGGCTGCAATTCCTCTCCCCGCGGTAAATACGGCGTCCGACTTAGTAGCTCCAACTCCCATCAAATCATTGTTTCCAGAGAAGTGGTCTGTGGTGTCAACCACACTTCCATCTGATGTTGATAGTAAATACCGGCCTACCTCAATATTAGAAGCTTTTTGGGTTTGTGTAACTCCTAAAGCTCCATTTGCGGCAATAGCTTCGCCAGTAGTCCCTGATGAAAATGTAAAGTCCTTCGTATCACTATTGTAATTAACGTTAATCCCATATCTTTTGTCATTGAGTTGGATTTCTTCACCGTCTGCTACAAAAGTTCCAGTATATAGAACTTCCCCACCTCGAATTAAGACTTCTTGAGCGTCATTATTAGAGGGTACGCCAAGATTATTTGTACTTGTAGCTAGAGAAGAGCCATAAATTGTAAATGAATTAAAGTTACTGTTTGTACCCGTACCTAGAACAGTTCTATCAACTACAAAACTTAGACGTTGATTCGTAGTATCGTAATTAACTTTAATTGGTGGATTTTTTTCATCAACCCAGTCAGTTGATGTTTTAACTCCTGTAGCGAGACCCATGGTTGTCAATGAAGTGGCTCCTCCAAAGCTGCCGGCACCAAACTGGAATATTCCGGCAGTGGCACCTTTAGCTATGACATCCTTGTTGGTATAACTATGTTTCGCAGTTGCCATTTCTCTTACGACAATTTTTTTACTACTGAAATTGATTGGGGCATCCTGATAAACTTTCTCAGCACCTTCAAAAAATGCCTCTACATTTGTAGATTTGGAATGCAGCACATTAAGAGCTGTGCCAGCAGCAACCCCAGATGTGAGCGTAAAATCGGTATCAGGAAAACCTAGTCCAGTCGTATTTATTTGAATAGTTTTTGCATCTACAACATTTGATACGGTAAATTCTCTTCCATTAAGATTGCCATCTCCAATTGCTTTCTCAGCATTTAAGAAATTCCCTGCAATTCGGATTTTACTATTTGCTGTTAATCCAGTTGTATCAGCAAGGGTTAACGTTAAAGTATTCTCTGCTGCATTAAATACAGCGCTTTTGCCATTACCGTTATCGCCAGCTAGAATCTGACTATCATAAACACTCAGCTCGGGCTTATTTCCGTAGTAGGAGTGGACCATATATTTTGTAGCATTTTTCAAAGCATTTGAGGCATCTATGAAATTATGGGTAATGGGTATTATTTCTGTTTTAGATAAAATAGAACCAGCAGTCCCAACAGTTCTACCAAATAATTGCGTGCTTACGCCAAGGATTGTTGCTTTATCCAGTGTATCCGCAGTTCGATCAACGGCATAATCATTCAAAGCTTCGTTAATTCTTGCCTGAGAGTGAGCCAAAAATTGCTCTTTGGTAAAGTCAGGAGATGCGCCAGTTAGCGAAATCGCTTCTACATCAGTAACATAACTTGCGCCTAATAAATCCACAGTGATTGGGGTATCTAGAGCATCAGAAGTTCCTTCTGCAGTGAGCTTAAATAGATTTATGTTAATATCATCATCAACATTTTTCACAACTTGGATTTTTCTATCATCTCCATAAGCTTCATTACATGCTCGCTCCACTTCAGCAGCTAGTTGTGCAGCGTTGTATTGCCCTGGTCGAATATCAATGTTTACAGGTTGGTCGCCGTTATCTACGTTCAGGGTTAGAAAGTTTTTACCCCAATAAACATTACTACCAGTCACCAAGCCAGCTTCCCGGGTTGCATTAAACTGCATTGGATCAGTCACAACTTGAACTAATTTATCCCCTTCCTCTCCAAAGTCAAAGGTACTTTGAGCTCCTTTAATATTGGCGCCCTGCGAATTTACTTGTTGTTGAAGATCATCAAGTTTGTAAAGAGCAGATCCTTTACCCTCGATAAAGTAGTTGTCATCTGGTACAGATGTAGTTTGGGCTCCAAATTTGTCAATAAATATTTGTTGTCCACTATCATCCACAGCACTAACTAAATCCGGATCAATTATAGTGTCTCCTATTACCAACTTAGTATCAAATTTGTTTGTGGGATCACTGGTTGATGCTGCTTGTGTCTTAACAAAATACATTGTGGCAATTGTTGGATTACCCAAATCATCAAAGATGGTGATCGATGTAGAATTTGTGAAAGTGGTAGGGTCATTAGGATTAAAGGTATATCCACCGGCAAATTCCTGCTTTGTTGTAACAACTTCTGCTGTAGCAGGAAGGTTTACACCGAGAGAAATATTACTGGTTGCCTTTGGATCACCGGACGTAATAGGTAACTGTAACGGTACAGAGCTCAGAAGATCCTTAGCCGTAACAGAACCATCTTCGTTAACTGGGTAAACAAGTAAATATTGACCAGCGGAGTCAACAACATATCTATCATTATCCACATTGAGAGAACCATTTCTGGTGTAAACAGTTTGTGCTGAAGTCAATGAAGGTTTGAGTGAGAAAAATCCTTGTCCTGAGATAGCTAGATCCAAAGCGTTTAGAGAGGACGCAATGTTTCCCTGAGTAAACTGTTGTTTGATACCTTTAAGAATTGTACCTGAACCAATTGATGAAGACGAATTCTGAAGAGGTGACGTTGCAAAGATATCACCAAATTCTGCACGACTTCTTTTGAATCCTGTAGTTCCAACGTTAGCAATATTGTTTGAAGTAGCAGAGATATCTGCTGATGAACCATTCAATCCTGTTAGTGCTGTATAAAACGACATTTATTTACTCCGACTATAGCATTACAAACTTAATTATTTTAGATTTTGTTCGATCTAAATTTTCTTATATCTGCGGCATTAATGTTGCCGTAATCTTTTACTTCAAGTACCACACCGGTCTTTGGGTCACCCGTAGACGCAGCCAGAACTTCTGCAAACACTGATGGGGTCACACCAGATCTTCCATTTTGTCCATTCATGAATGCTTCAACTTTGAGTGGACTTTCTTGATCCCTTAATTCTGGTGGGATGTTAGCCCAAGAGAAGCCTACTAGCCCAGAAGCTTGTGCTCCAAGATCTATTGAGTGAACTACTTCTCCAGCAGTGTTGGAGAAAACAACATTTGTTGCACTTGATGCTCTTGGAAGATCTAAAACCCCATGCACTTCGCCATTAGAATTTGGCCGAACTTTGTTTCCAGGTACAAGCACGGAATGTCCTAATAGATTCGTTGCTGTAGCAATTCGGAATTCCCCTAGCTGATTAGATAAACTCTGGAGACTCTCACCCATTTCAGCAATGCCAGTCACGGTAGAAAATTGAGCCATTTGAGCAATGAAATCCCCATTCTCCATGGGTGAAAAAGGATCCTGATTTTGAAGTTGAGTAGTCATGAGTTTTAGGAAATCAGATTGTCCAAGAGTTTCTTTCTTTTTCGCAATAACGGAATCTTCGTTGGACTTAATTCCAATTTTCTCAAGAATTTTATTCAGTGTTGCTGTTGAGTTCGGATCTATAGTGGACATCTTGTTCTCCAGATTTCAGTTATTTACCCATATTGATTGTACGCATCATTAAACTTCTTAATGTTGATACGACTTCGATATTATTTTGATATTGTCTTGATGCTTCTAGCATTTCGACTAATTCTTCTTCGACATTTACGGCGGCATTAAAAATAAAACCTTGTTCATTAGCTTGTGGATGCTCCGGCATGTAAACTTTCTCAGGTAGTCTATTAACTTCTTTAATTTGGACTGCATCTACGCTGGCTAGGCCGGATTGCCGTAAGCGATCAGCAAATTTGGTTTCAAAGACAGGTTTGATAGCTCTATATGCTTTGTCCATGGATCCAGAAACGTTATTTGCATTTGCAAGATTGGATGCCACTGTATTTAAGCGGGTGAGTTGAGCTGACATTGCTCTACCAGATATATCAAAAATATTTCTTATTTCAGACATTATTCACCCCTTATGGCGGACGTGAGTCCCGAAATTTTATTATTAAGAAAAGTTAGAGTCGTTTGATATCTCATAACGTTTTCAGAGAATTGCATTTGCTCAATGGCCATTTCAACTGTATTGCCATCGAGGCTCGGGTGAATAGGCTGTCGGAATAAACTATCTTGACCGATGCGTTTCTGAATGTTGGTGAAGTGTCTATTGTCCGTAGCAGCGACATTCCCTATTTTGTTAATTCTTTTCAATTCAGTGTCAAAATCCAAGTCACGTGCCTTAAAATTTGGTGTTGCAGCATTAGCAATATTTGATGCTAACATGTCGTTTCTACGAGATCTTAAATGTAGAGCGCTCGCATGAAATCCTAAATTGTCTTTAAAACTGGGCATATTGAATTATTTTTCCTAATCGATAAAAATAACGCTTAAAAGTGTATTTCTGGATCAAAATTTGCAAGTAGAGTGCCAAAATTCAAACCGATGGGAAAAATGATGGAAAATAGTCAAATACGAGATGTTAAGAATAATAAGGATTTGAAACTAGCTCCTGAAACGATAAGAATTAGAGATGCAATAGTCGAAGAGTATCTAGAAGTGCCTCTGGATAAGTTGAGTAGTAAGCTCCAATCCCTTATAAGTGAGGAAACAAATACTGTGACCCGTTTGGGTATTCTTTCGGCCAGGGTAGAAATCTTGAGAAAGCGTTTTGCTGAAATTACTGGAAGAGCCTACAAGAAAGATCAAGGAGATTCTGAGGATGGCAGTGCTGCTGATGAGCAGTCCGATGAGGAAGAACTCGAAGAGGAAAAAGAAGGTTGGATGACACTGCGAATACTAGAAGCTAGTGAAGTCAATGGGGTTCGTTTTCCTGAAGGAGTGAAAATTGACGTCCATACTGAAGATGCAAAAAAGCTCATAACAGCTAAAAAAGCAGAATTATTGTCTATGCAAGTTGAAGAGAGAGTAGATGCTGACCAGGACGAAATAGGAACTGGCGAACAAATAGTTTCTACTACTGATTCAAGTGAAGTTGTGAATAATAATTCTGAAGGAGTTAAAGCTGAGGAAGTTAGTGATCTTACCAATAATGAATCTGAGCTCGCAGAGGGGGAACAGCTTGGTGATGCAGAGAGTGAGATGGAATCTCCTCAGACGGATGAAAAACCTGAAAGTGCTTCCTCCGAAACTAATGTGGAGAGTGTTGAGCAGGTTGAAGAAGTTCAGGCTATTTCATTAGGTGAAGATAAGCAATCTGACAAGCAAGATAAAATGCCAAAAGATAATCCAAGTTTAAATCCTGAAGAATTGCAGGATTTAAGTGGCGAAAAAAAGATAACTGAAGAAAGTGAAGAGACTGCAGAGTTTTTAGACGCTAAGGAAGGATCCAAACCTGAGAGCAATCAGGTGCAAGCTCAAACTGACAATACTTCTGATGAAAATACTCAGGACAAAACAAAAGCTGCAAAAAAAAATACAGTAACCAAAAGTAAGAGTGAAGATAAGCCTGAGGCATAGGCAATTTCAAGCAATGACCCTACCTGGGAACAAGTGATAGGAAACTTCATTCTATTTGTGTTAGGAGGTATTTTTTGTCCCAGTTCTTAATGCAATTACGATTTCGAGATCAGAAATCTATTTTGTAATTTATTCCACTTTGGGGATGTGGAATTTTATCAATGTTTCTATTTGCTCTTCGCTTAAGCTAGTTCTTTCAGCTATTTCATTTATACTCATGCCTAGTTTGGCGAGATCAATAGCCTTATTAATCTTTTGTTCAGACAAATTCTCGTCACTTTTTTGTCCAATATCCTTTTGAATAGATCGGATAGTTTCGTTCAAATTATTTAAGTTCTCTTTTGAAGTGGATAGGTTTTTATCTATAGAGCCGTATCCTGTATTCAAAGAATTAACATGTTCCTGTATGTGGCTAATGTCTTTTTGGATTTTATCTAGTTTTCGATTCAAAAGTTTTTTCCTAGAACCTAGACCGATTATCATTAATAAAAGACCACAGGATATAATAAGAATACCAAATTCTGCGATACCAAGGGTAATAGTTCTTTCTAATATCATTTCCATGAGGAAGCTCTCAGTGGTTAATCACTACATAGTGACCCAAGTAAGATCTATTTTTCAAGAGAAACTTGGATGTGTTTTTGAAAATCAGTAAAAAAAGTCAATTTCCCAGATACTTCCTTTTCGAGAAAAGTTAATCGTTCTATCACTAATCTTATTGTTTTTTTTTCACTTTCATTCAGAGGGGCTTCGTTAAGCGTGGCAAAAATACTTGGCCATTCAGACTCAAGAATACTTTGTATTTCAACTAATTCACTTTGAAGTTTCTCAGGTTTTGACAACAGCAACTCAGCGCTTGAAACTTTTCTTTCAACCGCAGTAAAAAAATTTTTCCTTGCCTCAGTCATGAGCTTTTTATTCTGTAGTAACTCTTAGCTCAATTTCAGCTTTTCATATCCTTATAGGCATCCAGAAGCATGTCAGCCACAGCATCTAAATCGATAGGATATTCTCCCTTAGCAATAGCATCCTTTATTCTGGAAACAGTTTCAACGTCAATTGGCGGCTTTTTCGTAAAATCTGCCAATGTTGTTGCTGGTAAGGAACCACTAACATCCACCGAGTCCACTCCAGCAGATGCTGAAATAGCACCGGCTTTTGATCCCTCAGTATTTGAGGACTTATTGGAGGCAG
Organism: uncultured Alphaproteobacteria bacterium; assembly: GCA_902586855.1. Lineage (GTDB taxonomy): Bacteria > Pseudomonadota > Alphaproteobacteria > Rhodobacterales > Rhodobacteraceae > CACIIZ01. The sequence goes on from CACIIZ010000031.1 coordinate 21,167, forward strand.
TTCTTTGAACTTCCAGACCTTTTGCAATGTTTTTTATTGACTCTACCATGAGTTTACCCTCCTCGAATACTATTACGACTTAATTGCCGAAATTTTTAGCATAAATTGTAACTTTTTTCTCGTCCATCACCCAAGCTACCAGGCTTTTCTGACTGGACAGGTTTATTACTTTAATTTTCTCACCTTTTTGTCCATTTTGTAAGGCCTTACCTCTAGCGGATACTGTAATTGTCCCCACCGACTGCACGATCTCTACTTCATCACCCTTATTTATAATCCAATTTGGCTCCAAATGTCGAGGCCTTAGTGGGGATCCGCCA
>CACIIZ010000032.1 GCA_902586855.1 uncultured Alphaproteobacteria bacterium
GATGACACTTGCTATGAAACATTAAATGAATGGATAGATAACTAAAGGTTGAGGTGGTTTGCCCGTCATACAAGAAAACTCAGGGAGGTGAATTGGAATGGAGGTTGATAAAAAGAAAAACGAGTTTGTCTCGTCTCTAAAAGTATCATGCAACGGTGAAATTTATGATTCCTCTTCGGGTCATCCACTTGTGTGGTTGCAAATTGATGAAGAAATAGGCTACGTTTTTTGTCCTTACTGTGAGAAAAAATTTTCTATAAAGAAAAGTTAAAACGTAATTAAGAATCAGATGAATACACCTAAGAAAGAATTGCGAGAACATTTACACTTGATTGATGGCTCTGGTTTCATTTTTAGGGCCTACTATGCTTTACCGCCATTACAGAGATCAGATGGTCTTCCAGTGGGAGCTGTAGCTGGATTTTGCAACATGATTTACAAATTGGTAGGAGATAGCAGCCACCAGGAATCGCCAACCCATGTTGCAATCATTTTTGATCATAAAGGAAAAACCTTTAGATCAAAGATTTACCCAGATTATAAGCAAAATAGAACTAGTCCACCAGAAGATTTAATTCCGCAGTTTGAATTAATTAGAGAGGCTACTCGTGCATTTGGTTTAGCTTGTATTGAAAAGGCTGGTTATGAAGCTGATGATATCATAGCAACCTACTCTGATATGGCGGTAAAAAGGGACTGGAAAGTGACTATAATTTCTTCTGACAAGGATTTAATGCAATTAGTAAATAGCAATGTCAGTATGTGGGACACTATGAAAAACAGGAAAATTGGAGTGGAAGAGGTTAAAGATAAATTTGGTGTAGATCCTGCTTTGGTAATTGATGTCCAAGCACTGGCTGGAGATAGTATTGATAATATACCTGGAGCTTCAGGGATTGGAGTCAAAACGGCATCTCAACTTGTCAACCAATTTGGATCTTTGGAAAAACTTCTGGATAATGCCAGTGAAGTTAAGCAGCCAAAAAGAAGAGAGGTGCTCATGGCTGAGCGCGATAAGATACTAGTTTCAAAAGAATTAGTTACCTTGTTTAAAGAGGTACCATTAGAACAGTCCATAGAGGACTTATCAATTGCAAATTTGAACCCTTCATCTTTTTTGTCCTTCACCAGAAGAATGGAATTTAGAACTCTTTCTGAACGTCTGAAAAAAGAATTTTCAATTTCTACTGAAATACTTGACACATTGAGTGAGGATACAAATTTTACGGTTGATACGAGCACTCAACTGAAAGAGGATCAACAAGTTTTTGAGTTAATAAGCCAAGTCAAAGAAAACAATTATTCTGGTTATGGGAAATACGAGCAGGTAGTTGAAAAAGAGGTTTTTGAGAATTGGATTAGAGAGATAGAGCATCAACATTATTGTGCTATAGATGTTGAAACCACCTCATTAGATGAGCTTGAGGCAAACTTAGTAGGTATTTCTCTTGCTACCAAACCTGGAAAAGCATGTTATATACCCGTAGGACACTCAAGCCGGGTGAATCAAGAGCTTGGGGACACGGACGCTTTTTGTGAGAGTCAGCTTTCCTTGGATTATGTGCTCAAAAGATTAAAAACAGTTTTTGAAAATCCATCAGTACTGAAAATCGGTCAGAATATAAAATTTGACCTTAAGGTTTTAAAAAAATATTCCATTTGTCTAAACTCTTTTGATGATACGATGCTAATGTCTTATTGCTTGCATTCAGGTTTACATAGGCATGGGTTAGATTTTCTTTCTGAAAAATATCTCAATCATACTCCTACGCCAATTTCTTCGTTAATTGGCTCTGGTTTAGGGAAGAAAAATTTCTCTGAGGTAAGTATCGAAACGGCCACGCAATATGCTGCCGAGGATGCCGATATTACGCTCAGACTTTGGAAGATTTTTAGGCCTTTGCTAAGTGAAATGAAGGTCACAGGGGTTTACAACAATATAGAATTAGATTTGATTTCCTGCCTAGCACAAATGGAACTAAATGGAATCTTGGTTGATCAAAATTCTTTAAATAGTTTATCTCAGGAATTTGGTGTGAAAATTGATAAGCTTGAATCGGAGATATTCGCTCTAGCCGAGGTGGAGTTTAACATTGGTTCCCCAAAACAATTGGGTGTAATCTTGTTTGAGAAACTAGGTTTTAGGAGAGGCAAGAAAGGTAAAGCAGGTTCTTATGCTACTGATGCAGAAGTTTTAGAAACATTATCTTCAGAAGGACATAAGTTCCCAGAACTTATTTTACAATGGCGGAAACTATCGAAACTTAGATCAACTTACACTGAGGCTTTGCAAGCCCATATTAGTGAGTCTACTGGGCGGGTTCATTCCCGTTTTCTTTCGTCAGGAGCTACCACAGGACGATTATCTTCTTCCAATCCCAATTTACAGAATATCCCTATTAGAACAGAAGATGGAAGAAAAATTAGGGAAGCATTTGTTGCTTCAACAGGAAAAAAATTAATAAGTTTTGACTATAGTCAAATTGAATTGAGGATCCTAGCCCACATTGCAGATATAAAGAACCTCAAGAAGGCCTTTGCTGACGGCCAGGATATTCACGCGCAGACAGCCTCAGAAGTTTTTCAGGTTCCACTAGAGAAACTTTCTCCCGAATTGAGAAGACAAGCCAAAGCAATAAATTTTGGTGTTATTTATGGTATTTCTCCTTTTGGATTGGCAAATAATCTCAGAATACCAAGAGAAATGGCAAAGGATTTTATAGAAAAGTATTTTCAACGTTTCCCAGGTATAAAGGCCTATATGGATGCTACAATAGCTGAAGCTGATCGAAAGGGCTATGTGGAAACTTTGTTTGGTCGAAAAATCCACACACCCAACATGAATTCTAAGGGTCCTACTGCTGGGTTTGCAAAGAGATCTGCAATTAATGCACCAATACAGGGGACGGCTGCAGATTTAATAAAAAGAGCAATGATCATGATTCCTCAGGTACTTAAAAAAAATGATTTAAGTGCAAAAATGGTATTGCAGGTACACGATGAGCTATTATTTGAAGTCCCCGAAATAGAGGTAGAATCAACACTCGTCACGATAAAAGAAGAAATGGAAAATGCTTGCTTTCCTTTAATTCAATTAGATGTACCGCTAAAAGTTGACGCTGGCGTTGGCGTCAATTGGAATTCGTCTCATTAAGCTAAGAGGAAAAGGTTTATAAGGCTCTATAATGTAACAGGAAAAATTCCAAAAGAATGCATGAGAAGTTTCCTGAATCAAATACTTCATGAACATTATTTGGGTTAGGGATGTATAATGTTTTTAAATAATAAGAAATATTAGGTGATGTTAAAAAAGATTATAGGCTTTGAGGGTAATATTATTTTTGATGAAAGCATGCCAGAGGGGGATCCCAAAAAACTTATGGACAGCAGTGTAATAAATTCTTTGGGCTGGAAACACAAATTCGAGCTAGAAATTGGGGAAAAAACACGACTGGTATAAAAAAATCACCAGACCCTGGAACTGGTTTGATTTAAAAAAATAGCTTTCTCAACATTTTTTAACTATATGCTGGAAAGAAGCTTAGCCACCACATCAATGGTTCTCCTGTCCCTATCGGTTATCACTATATTAACACCTAAACTACCCTCTTGTTCAAAAGGATATGAACCTATGGAAACTTTTGGAAATTTTGCTGCAATATCAGAAAGGGCTGCGGCGATTTCTCCCTCCGGTTTATGTATCGTGATGGTGTGAGATATGATCGGAGAAGAGGATCTTAGTTTGGGTATCACAAATTCTACCATAGCTTGGAAAATTTTTGGAACGCCAGCGAGAACAAAAACGTTATCTATATGGAATCCAGGAGCTTTTGACACCCGATTTTCAATTAATGAAGCACCCTTTGGTATCCTGGCCATTCTAAGCCTTGCTTCATTTAAGTCCTCTTCCTCTTTTGGATAGTGCGATGCAATGATTTTTTTAGCCGTTTCATTAATAGGTAGAGAAACGCCAAATACTTCCGCGACACAATCAGCAGTTATGTCATCATGAGTTGGGCCTATCCCACCACTTGTGAATACGTAAGTATATTTCCTCTTGAGCGATTTTAATGCACACACTATTTCATTTTTCTCATCTGGTACAACTCTAATCTCACCTACTTTTATCCCCGAGTTGAGTAGTTTTTGGGCCAGATAGTTACCGTTAAGGTCCTTTGTCCTTCCAGATAAAATTTCATTTCCAATGATCAAAATCGCTGCAGTAGGGCTTTTTTTTTCTGCCATCTATTGTACATATATTGATATAGCACTTTTTTCAATGGATTCCCTTTGAAACTAATGAATTGGATCTAGGCGATGAAATTCTCTTCCAGTCTCATAGAAGCAAGGTTGGTTAAACGATATAAGAGATTCCTGGCAGATGTTGCTTTTCCAGATGGAATGCAGGAGACAGTCTACTGCCCAAATCCTGGTTCAATGCAGGGTTTAGTTGCAAAGGGAAGCAAAATTTGGTTGCAGGCTGCTGAAAATCCTAAGGCAAAACTAGCTTTTGTTTGGAAGTTAGTAGAAATTGAAGATGGAACACTGGTTTGTATAGATACCCAGATAGCAAATAAAATAGTTTTTGAAGCTTTATTACTCAGCAAAATTCCAGGGCTAGAAAATTATGAAAAAATAAGGCCTGAACCAAAAGTAGAAGATGGAAGTAGACTAGATTTTCTAGTTGATCTTAAAGAGCAGCAGTCATGCTTTTTAGAAGTCAAATCAATAACTCTTTCTCGAACTCAAGGTGTCGCTGAATTCCCAGATTCAGTAACCCAAAGAGGGGCAAAACACCTTAGAATTTTAGCAAAAAAAAGATTGGAGGGTTTTAAGGCAATTCAATTATATGTTGTCCAGAGAACTGATTCTTGTTCTGTTAAGATAGCGAAAGATATTGATAAAGGTTACCATGAAGCTTTTTGTAATGCAAAACTGAGTGGAGTTGATATTTTAGTTTTTAGTAGCGAAATTACAACTGGTGAAATAAGACTGGGATCTTTTAGACCATCATTTATATAAAGTTTCTCAGTTTCAGTCGTTAATCATTGATAGCCCTTGATAGCTGAGGAAATTGTTTATATAGCAGGTAGAAATGTTGAATTTAATTAAGGATTTGTTTTTGGATACTGGTCATTTGAATAAAGATGGAATTCGAATCCATAATGAAAAAGATCTTGCTGAAATGAGGCGGGCATGCAAGTTAGCAGCGGACACGCTGGACATGATTGGAAATCATGTTGAGCCTGGGGTAACAACAGAAAAACTGAACACGCTGTGTCATGAATATATGCTAGATAATGGATCCACCCCTGCTACTTTAGGATACAGAGGCTTTCCCAAATCCTGCTGTATTTCAATTAACCATGTTGTTTGTCATGGGATTCCTAGTACTAAAAGACTTAAGGAAAATGATATTCTTAATATTGATGTAACATGCATTCTTGATGGTTGGTTTGGTGATAGTAGTCGCATGTATGTAGCGGGCCAGGCTACCAAGAAAGCCAGCAGATTAATTAGGGTTACGCATGACGCTTTGATGCGAGGAATATCAGTAGTTAAGCCTGGTAATACATTTGGGGACATTGGAGAGGCTATCCAGCAATATGTTGAAAGCAAAAAGATGTCAGTAGTTCGAGATTTTTGTGGCCATGGGGTTGGTACAACCTTTCATTCTGCCCCTAACGTGTTACATTTTGGGAAGAAAAATACAGGAGCAGTTTTACAAACGGGAATGTTTTTTACAATTGAACCAATGGTGAATTTGGGTCGGCCAGAGACAAAAATTTTAGCAGATAATTGGACAGCTGTAACCAAGGATAAGTCTCTCTCAGCGCAGTTTGAACATACTGTTGCGGTTACTACCGAAGGGGTAGAAGTATTAACACTGTCCCCTATGGATAAATTCTTTCCTAGTAGCAAGATCTCATAAAACACTGATTTTTCTGGAAACCTGAAAAAACTTTAAAAAGTAAAGAGCGCATGAACCTTGATTTGCAAGAGTTCAAGGTCTGGAGGATTTAGAGAAATACTGGCTAATTTTTTCCATGACAGTGTTTGAATTTTAAGCCTGAGCCACACGGGCAAGGAGCATTTCTTCCTATTTTGCCCCATTTTGAAACAGTGTCTTTCTGCAGTTTATTAATTGCACTAGGAGAAGCAGATCCTAAATTCAAATTCTTACCTGGTTTTTTTTCATCATCACGAGCATTAATGTGATTGGCATCTTCAGGCTCCACCAGTTGAAAAAATGCCATGAATTTGGTGACGTTTTCTGATATATTCTGAAGTAACACTTCGAACAGATCATACGCTTCGGTTTTATACTCATTCAATGGATCTCTTTGGGCATACCCTCGAAACCCAATTACTGATCTAAGATGTTCTAGCTTCAAAAGGTGTTCCCGCCAGGATTTATCAATAGTTTGCAGGAGTACTTGTTTTTCAATGCTTTGCATCATTTTCTCACCATAATTCGTGGCCTTATCTTCTAAGACCCCAGTAGCTCTTGAGGAAATTCGTTCTTGCAGCTCTTCATCTGTGAATTCATCTTCTTCAATCCAAGATTCTAATGGGAGATTTAGACCAAGAACTTCCTTCAATTTTTTTTGGAGAGTATCAACATCCCACTGATCTGGGTTTGAACGATCCGATATGCAGTTCCATACTAAATTATCAATCACCTTTTCCCTCATCTCTGAGATTGTTTCAGAAACATTCTCTGCTTCCATAATTTCACGCCTTTGACTGAATATAGATTTTCTTTGCAAGTTCATCACATCATCATATTTTAAAAGGTTTTTCCTTATATCAAAGTTCCTTGCTTCGACTTTGCTTTGGGCTCTTTCTAAAGCTTTGTTCACCCAAGGATGGGCGATACTTTCCCCATCTTTCATTCCCAACCGTTTTAACATGGAGTCTAACTTGTCTGAACCAAATATCCGCATCAAATCGTCTTCTAGGCTAAGATAAAATGCTGTTCTACCAGGGTCTCCTTGTCTACCAGATCTTCCTCTTAGTTGATTGTCAATTCTTCTACTCTCATGCCTCTCAGTAGCAAGGACAAATAGACCTCCAGATTCAATTACGATCTGTTTGGCTTTCTCCACTTCGTCAGTGATCTTCTTTTCAAGGTTCGCTTGATCTTTCCTAGAATCATCTATTTCTAGGCTCAATCTCATTTCCACATTTCCACCAAGCTGAATATCAGTCCCACGTCCGGCCATATTTGTAGCAATCGTTACTGCCCCCGGGACCCCAGCATTTGCAATAATTTGTGCTTCCTCCTCATGGTATCTGGCGTTTAGGACTTTATGAGGGATCTTTTCATTCTTGAGTAATTTTGATAGGAGCTCTGATTTTTCAATTGATGTTGTTCCTACCAAAACGGGTTGTTTTTTAGTAAATGACTTCTTTATTTCTTTGATAATGGCATCATATTTTTCTTCAGCGGTACGAAAGACCTGATCATCTTCATCAATTCTCACCACTGGTTTGTTTGTGGGAATTTCAACTACACCCAAATTGTAGATCTGATGGAACTCTTCAGCCTCTGTCAAAGCAGTACCAGTCATTCCAGCAAGCTTTTCATAAAGACGAAAGTAATTCTGGAAAGTCACTGAGGCGAAGGTCACATTCTCAGGTTGGATGGTCACATTCTCTTTCGCCTCTATTGCCTGGTGTAGACCATTAGATAGTCTCCGTCCACTCATCATTCTTCCAGTAAACTCATCAATGAGGATTATTTCGTTGTTTCTTACTATATAATCTGTGTTTTTCTTAAAAAGCTTATGGGCTAGCAAAGCTTGGTTTATATGATGGACCAAACTCGTACTTTCTGGATCATATAGAGATTGATTTTCATGCATTAGGACATTCTTCCTTAGTACTGTTTCCAAAACCTCTATTCCTGAGTCAGTAAGATTTACAGTCCTTGTTTTTTCTTCCAGCTCAAAGTGGTCTTCTGTTAGAACAGGTATTAATCTATCTATACTTGTATAAAGGTCTGACCTATCTTCTGTTGGACCAGAAATGATTAAAGGTGTCCTAGCTTCGTCAATGAGAATACTATCAACCTCATCGACTATTGCAAAATAAGGTTTCCTTTGAAAAACTTCATCTAGATTTGATTTCATATTGTCTCTTAGATAATCAAACCCTAATTCATTATTGGTGGCATAGGTAACATCGGCCGAATATGCTGCCAGCTTGAGCTCATCAGGCATGTCTGGATATATAGCAGCTACTTGGAGGTTTAAAAATTGGTATATTTTACCCATCCATTCCGCATCACGCTTGGCAAGATAATCATTCACCGTCACAATATGCACACCAAGTTCCATTAGTGCGTTTAGATATACGGGCATAACAGCAGTGAGGGTTTTCCCTTCACCAGTTTTCATTTCTGCGATATTTCCTTCGTGAAGAAATATACCACCTAAAAGCTGGACATCAAAAGGTCTCAAACCGATTGTGCGGACAGATGCCTCCCTGACAACTGCAAAAGCTTCTGGAAGCAAACTATCTAAGCTTTCACCAATCTTAAGACGCTCTTTGAAGGCATCAGTTTTTCCGCTAAGTTCTTCGTCAGTAAGATTCTGAAGGCTATTTTCGAAAGTATTGATCTTCTCCACTATTGATGAAACGGATTTTATTTTGCGGTCATTGGACGAGCCAAAGACCTTTTTAGCCAATTTTCCAATCCCCAACATATTGTACCTCAAATAGCCTAAGGAGTGCCTTTTATTTTGTCTAATGCCTAAATTTGGTTACATAATTCTAAAAAGGGCACTCATGATGTTATTGATTTTGTTGTAGTAGATAGTAATCTTAAGGTAAAGCAGTAAAGAAACTTTAATTTTATGGTCAAACTAAGACTGAAAATAATGAAAATTTACTGATTAGGAATTGCAGGCTTAAGAATGAAAAAATCTGATGAACTGATAGGCAAGGAAATTAAGATAAATGGAGCAATATTTTCGGCCTTATGTGCGGGGATAAAGTATAAAGATCGAAATGATCTTATGTTAATTTACGTAGATCAAGGAAGTAGTTTGGCAGGGGTTTTTACAAAATCTTCAACACGATCAGCATCAGTGATCTGGTCCGAGACAATCATTAAAAGTTCTTTAAGTATCGGTAATGGACCATATGCTATCTTAGTAAATTCAGGAAATGCAAATGCATATACTGGACAGGAAGGACACCATTCGGTTAGGCAGGTTATGCAAGCTTTATCTAATGAATTAGGTGTAGATTTAAGAAGCGTTTTAATGGCTTCAACAGGGGTGATAGGGGAATATCTCCCATACGAGAAAATTATTGATGCCATGCCTGAGCTTGTGAAAGGGCTTTCCGCAACAAAAATGAAGGCATGCTCTAGAGCAATGATGACCACAGATACTTATCCAAAAATATGCTCCAAAGAAATAATATTGGAAGGTGAAATCATTACGATTGCTGGAATAGCAAAAGGTTCTGGCATGATTGCACCTAATATGGGAACAATGCTTTCATTCATTTTGACGGATGCTAAAATTGAGCAGAAAATGCTACAAAACTTAACTTCAAGGGCCTGCGAAAATACTTTTAACTCTATCACGGTGGACAGTGATACTTCTACCTCAGACATGGTTTTGGTGGCGGCCACTTCGAAGGTCAATATGACCACCATAAGAATCGAATCTGACCCAAGGAGTGAAAAAATTTTCTCTGCATTGGAAAGTGTGATGAAAGATTTAGCAATCGGAATTGTCAGGGATGGGGAGGGAGCTAGTAAATTTGTCGAGTATCATATTACAGGAGCTGTAAGTAATATTAGTGCAAAAAAAATTGCCTTATCGATAGCAAACTCTCCTTTGGTTAAGACAGCGATTGCTGGTGAAGATCCAAATTGGGGTAGAGTAATTATGGCTTTGGGAAAGTCCGGTGAAAAGATTGAACAGGAAAAGATAGTTATCCATTTTGGAGAAAATATAGTTACTCAGCATGGTAGGGTTGCAGAGGATTATAGTGAAAAGCAAACCCAACTTTATATGAAAAGAACCGATTTAATTATTAGAATTGACCTAGGTTTGGGAGATGGAGAATCAATAGTTTGGGGGTGCGATTTCACAAAGAAGTATGTTGAAATAAATGCCGATTATAGATCATAAAATGTTAATCGTTTCGGCAGCAGCTTTAATTGATGCTGATGGCAGAATACTAATATCGAAACGTCCTAAAGAAAAAGTTCTAGGTGGTTTGTGGGAGTTTCCTGGTGGTAAGGTAGAAGTTAACGAAAAACCCCAAGATGCCTTAGTACGAGAGTTGCATGAGGAATTAGATATAAATACTTGGCATAGCTGTCTAGCTCCTTTGAGTTTTTCATATCACGACTATAATGATTTTAGCCTATTATTATTGCTATTTGTTTGTAGGAAATGGGAGGGGGTAATATATCCCAAAGAAGGACAAGAACTCAAATGGGTGTATCCTAGAGACTTGAGTAAGTTCCCTATGCCAGAGGCTGATAGGCCGTTCTTTCCAATGTTAAGAGATTTATTATAGGAGATCCAAAATCTTGGGGAGGCCATTTTTATTTTAAGATTAGAGGTTATATCAGTAGAACTTAATTAGAACAATTTGAATTAATTGGAGGTATAAGCTTTGGACAATAACATTGAAGAGATGGATGCAACCCTGCGTAGATATTTTTTCTCCCAAAAACTGTTGCCCATACTTACGGTAGATGAACAAGCCGTATGTAAAGATCTTGCTGATATACTTTGTGAATTTGGTTTAAATACATTTGAAATCACCCTTCGAACAGAGGTTTCACTTGAGGTGATTGCTGAGATCTCTTGTTTGGGTAATTTTATTGTTGGCGCTGGGACTTTGACTTCTCCTGCAGACGTTCGTTCTGCAATAAAGGCCGGCGCTAAGTTTGGTGTTTCTCCAGGAATCACGCCAGAGCTTTTGAGTGAATGTGAGAAAAACTGTTTTCCGTTAATACCTGGCGTATCAACTGGATCAGAAATAATGAGCGCTCACTTCAGGGGATACAAAATATTTAAGTTCTTTCCTTCTGAAATTTTGGGTGGCATAAAGGCCCTGAAAGCGTTGTCAGGACCATTCCCTGACTGTGAATTTATACCAACGGGCGGAATTAATGAGCAGAATGCGCAAGATTATTTAAGGTTACCAAATGTGTATGGAGTCGCGGGTAGCTGGATGATACCTAGAGAGCTGATAAGAGAGAGAGATTGGCCTCAGGTTAAGAAAATAATCAAAATGTCAGACTGGAAGACTTAAATGAAAGAAAATTTTTGGGAGTTGCTGCGAAGAAATAGACAAAAGACGTCGATGAGGCGCATTGGAGATCTCTTTGCAGAGGATAAAACCAGATTTGAGAAATTCAGTATTAGAACCGAAGATCTTATTTTGGATTACTCTAAAACCAATATTGATTGTGACGCAAAGAATTATCTAGTTAACTTGGCCAAATTTGAGTCAATAAAGGAAAAAACTAAAGATATGTTTTTAGGCAAGGAGATCAATGTCACGGAAAAGAGAGCCGCATTGCATACGGCGCTCAGAAATCTTGAAACTCCATTATATCTAGACGGTCGGGATATCAATTTGAAGGTTAATCAAAACTTACAAAAGGTATTGAAATTTTCTGAGAAGGTGCGTCAAGGAAGAATAAGCTCTAGCTCTGGAAAGCCTTATACTGACGTTGTTAATATAGGTATAGGAGGGTCAGACCTTGGCCCAAAAATGGTCTCAAGGGCGTTATCCCCTTATCATGATGGCCCAAGAATTCATTTTGTCTCTAATCTTGATAGTTCAGATTTGATAGACACTATATCTGACCTGGATCCAAGATCGACCCTTTTCATCATTTCATCAAAATCTTTTACTACTCAGGAAACATTAACAAATGCGAAAACAGCTAAAAAATGGATAGTTTCAGAATTAGGTTTGGATGGTCTAAAAAATTTTGTCGCAGTATCCTGTGCCAAAGATAAAGCCCTTGAATTTGGGGTTTTGGAAAATCAAATCTTTGAATTTGAAGAATGGGTAGGAGGTAGGTTTTCTGTATGGGGTCCTATTGGAATGCCCGTAATAATGGCCGTTGGTACTAAAATATTTAGAAGATTTTTGGTAGGCGCTAGTTCAATGGATAAAGAATTCAGGAATTCAGAAATAGTTAAGAATTTGCCAACTATGTGGGCCTTGATTGGATTCTGGCATTCTAGCATTTGTTTATATCCTTCAAGGGCTATATTGCCATACGAGCATCGTTTGAAGAATTTACCAATTTATCTTCAGCAACTTGATATGGAAAGCAATGGTAAATCCGTTGATAGAAATGGCAAAAGGATTTCAACGCCCTGCACCCCCATTTCTTGGGGACAAGAAGGAACCAACGGCCAGCATGCCTTTTATCAGTTTTTACACCAGAGTAATCAAGTAGTTCCTTGTGACTTTATTTTAGGTGCAAATTGTTTCGAAGAAGACCAGAAAACCGATCATCATGAAGAACTGATAGCCCATTGCTTAGCTCAATCGGAGGCGTTAATGACGGGTATTTACTCTGGAGATAGTACTATCGCAAACAGCATTAAGGGCAAACTAAAAAATGGGGAAAAATTGGAAACACTACAGTCACACTTAGTATGCACCGGGAACAGACCTTCTGTTACTTTAATTTACTCGAAATTAACACCAGAAGTTCTTGGTAAATTGTTAGCTTTACTTGAGCATAGAACTTTTGTTGAGGGCCTAATTTGGAATTTAAACTCTTTTGATCAGTGGGGAGTGGAACTAGGTAAGAAACTTGCTAAAAAGCTGGCTAATTCAATCAAGGGTTATGATTCTTTAAGTTCTTTCAGTAAGTCTACGAGGGCCTTGGTTGCGGAAATAAAAAGGTTGCAGGGTTGAACCATTAATTCAATGGCGACAGGAGTAGCGGGTGCAAGAACTTAAAGATGAAAGTGCAGGGTCTGAGCGAAGACCACTTGTTTTATTTATTTATTTATTTGTCACCCGTTACTTTGAAACGTTTCTTCTCCTTATACTAAGGTACCGGCTATTTTTAGGAAAAGAAGATAAAGATCGTATTAATGAGAGAAAAGGTGTCTCGAAATTAAGACGCCCTGGTGGTCGATTGGTTTGGTTTAATGCCGCTAGTGTTGGGGAGGTTTTGTCTGTCCTTCAGCTTATTAAATTGTTGAAGAACAAAGATGAAAGGCTTAATTTCTTAATAACATCCACAACAGTTAACTCGGCTGCAATAATAAAAAATGTTATTCCAGAAAATTGCCAGCATCAGTTTTCGCCTATTGATACCTTTACGGCTACTCGGGCTTTTATTGATCATTGGCACCCAGATGTGGCAATTTTTGTAGAAAGTGAGTTTTGGCCCAGGTTGTTGCTAGAGACAAAGAAACAAAAAATACCTTTGGGGTTAATCAATGCTCGGATGGAAAGGCGATCATTCGAGAAATGGAAGAAAGTTAATCAGACCGCTAAAAGAGTTATTTCATTATTCAATTTTGTGTTTGCGCAAGATGAAACTACAGCAAATAGGCTGGTCTCACTGGGAATGAGAGAGGAAGTGTTATTGGGAGTTTTTTCAATTAAGGAACAAGCACAGCCATTAAGTTTTGATGTTGAAGAGCTAGAAAGATTGAGACACACTTTTCTGGATAGGAAGATCTGGGTTGCAGCTTCCACTCACCCCGGAGAGGAAGAAATTTTAGCCGAAGCTCAGAAAAAGCTGTATTCTTACGATAAGAAATATTTGCTGATATTAGTTCCTCGACATCCCGAAAGAGGCCAGTCAATTGTGCGGAGCTTGGCTGGTATGGTTAAGGGAATAGCCTTACGAAGTAAAGGACATCCAGTTCAAGAAGGAACAGAAATTTACTTGGCTGATACCTTGGGTGAATTAGGTTTGTGGTACAATTTGTCGGATATAGCTTTTCTTGGTGGCACGATGGTTGATGTTGGTGGCCACAACCCTTATGAGCCTTGTCGGTTTGGAACAGCCATAATGCATGGCTCATTTGTTCATAATTTCCAAAAGATATTTGACTTACTTCATTCTAAGGGAGCATCAATAATTGTTAATGATGCTGACTGCCTTGTGAAACAAGTCAAGTTTCTAAACAGAGATAAAAAAGCCAATGAAATAGGTTTGAAAGGCATGAAGTTGGTGAATTCATTTACCGATAAATCAAGACCAATAATTGAGGCAATTCATTCCCTAATTTAGATTTATCTTAATTGCTTTTCTTGTTTTTATAGCTAATAATTTATTGGAGAATTAAAGGACATGATTTGGAACAGAATTCAAATATACTGATAACTGGAGGTACGGGATCTTTTGGATCTAAGTTTATTCCAAAGACCCTGGAGAAATTTAACCCTAGTAGGCTGGTTGTTTTCTCTCGTGATGAAATGAAACAATGGGATATGCAAAAAGTTTATGAAAACGATCCACGAGTCAGGTTTTTCATTGGTGATGTTAGAGATCGGGATAGATTAATGCGTGCTTTAGATGGCATAGATTATGTTGTGCATGCCGCTGCTACTAAGATCGTACCCACGGCCGAATATAATCCATTCGAGTGCGTTAAGACTAATGTTCTTGGTGCAATGAATGTGATTGACGCATGTCTAGACAAAAATATAAAAAAGTGTGTGGCTCTGTCTACCGATAAAGCTTCCAATCCTATAAATCTCTATGGAGCATCAAAGTTAGCCTCGGATAAAATGTTTGTTGCGGGAAACTCCTACTCTGGATCTGCTAAATGTAAATTTGCTGTAGTACGGTATGGTAATGTGATGGGATCTAGGGGTTCAGTCATTCCATTCTTTTTGTCGAGACAAAAGGAAGAGTATTTTCCAATAACTGACAGTAGAATGACTAGATTCATGATTTCTCTCGAAGCTGGAGTGGAGTTAGTTTGGAAGACATTCGAGGATATGGAGGGTGGCGAGATTTACGTAAAGAAAATTCCATCAATGAGAGTTGTAGATATAGCCACTGCCATCAACCCAAGCCTTGAACATAAAGTTGTTGGGATAAGGCCTGGAGAGAAGCTTCATGAACAAATGATTGGTTCCGAGGACTCAGATTATACTTATGAATATGAAGATCACTACAAAATTTTTCCCGCCATTCACAATTGGTCGAAGGATCCTGCCAGGATAAAAGAGGGTCTTAAGGTGCCAGAGGGCTTTGTCTATGCATCTGATACGAATCGTGAATGGCTTAGCCAGGAAGAATTCAAGTTGTGGCTCTCGAATAATAGGGATCATATAGGTAAATACTGATGATACCTTATAGCCGGCAAAGCATTAATCAACAGGATGTAGAAGAAGTCATTAATGTTTTAAAATCTGATATGATAACCCAAGGTCCTATCAGTGAAAAGTTTAGTGAAGAAATTTGTAATTACACGAGTGCTGAGTATTCTGTTTTGACTAACTCGGCAACATCAGCTTTACACATAGCGTGTCTAGCTTTGGGACTAGGCTCGGGTGATATACTTTGGACTTCTCCAAACTCCTACGTGGCGTCCGCGAATGTAGGACTCTTTTGTAGTGCTGACGTTGATTTTGTGGATATTGATCCTAAAACCTTTAACATGTGTGCAAATTCTTTAGAGGAAAAATTAAGAGAAGCTGAAAAAGATTGCAAATTACCCAAGATAGTCATGCCTGTGCACTTTGCTGGGCAGGCATGTGACATGAAAGCAATAAAAAAGTTATCTCATAAATACGGTTTTAAGATCATTGAGGATGCATCTCATGCAATTGGCGGAAAATATGGAGAGCATGCAGTGGGATCATGTATTTTTTCAGATATAACAGTATTTTCTTTTCACCCTGTTAAAATTATCACCACAGGAGAGGGTGGCTGCGCGACTACTAATAATCGGTCGATATATGAGAACTTAAAACTATTGTGCTCTCATGGAGTGACCCGTGATCCTTCAAAGATGATAACCAAAACGAAAGGAAATTGGGTTTATGATCAAATCTCATTAGGTTTCAACTACCGAATGAGTGACATAAGTGCGGCATTGGGCTTAAGTCAAATTAGAAGAATTAATCAATTTGTTGATCGAAGACGTGAAATTGCCAAAAGGTATAACAAAGAACTTATTAAACTAAATTTGGCTTTGCCATACCAAGATCCTAGGAATTCTTCTTCTTTTCATCTTTACCCTGTACAAACTATCCATAGGAATGATGTTTTTAACATACTTTGGAGTGAAGGAATAAAAGTGAATGTTCACTATAGGCCGATTCATACTCAGCCATTTTGGCAGAAGAGAGGTTTCCTGCAGGGTGATTTCCCAAATTCAGAACACTACTATTCCAGAGCTTTGAGTCTCCCAATTCATTTTGAATTAACGGATGAGAAGCAAGAAAAGGTAATCCAGATTTTGAAATCCTTTAAGAGTTAAAAAAAGTGGTTTTTATTTCCCCTAGGATAAGTTTCTTAATGATTCTAGCCGTAACAATTTTATTTTCTTCTGAGTCAAAGGGTTTTACTAAACCATTATAGGCTCTATCGATAACACCGTCATGTGATGACTTTATCAACTGATCGAAGGTATTGGAAAGCTGGTTTTTCTCGGGCACATTAGCAATAATTTCTTGAATCGAGATGTTCTTAGAGAATTCAGATACGCCAGGGAATTTTTTATACCATGCGTTTCCAAAAACTAATACGCTTTTCCCTAAACAAAGAGACTCCCATCCCACAGTGCCAGTTACTGTGGCCACAAATATAGACTTTTTTGCAAGTTCACGGGTATCTGCAAAAGATGGTACAAAAGTTACTGATTTTATTCTTGACAATCTGTGAAAAAACAACGGGCCTCTTGCAAAGGAACCTTGCTTTGGGTTTTCCTTAACAAATATTTTTACATCCTCGGGCAATATTTCTGATAAATGTTCTAAAGCTAATAATTGGTCTCTATATTTTCCCCCAATTGCTGAGGTAGTCATTTCTGGTTGCATTGGTAGAGGGAAATACACAAATTTTTGATCAAGGTTTAAAGTTGCTTTTTCAAATTCTGCAAGATGCCTAAAATAGGCCAGTTCATTCACATGAAAGAAACTCGCAAAAGGGTCTCTCCATTTAGGAAAGGCATTATATACTTTATGTATACCAGTTAGAATTCTCAATAAGTGGAAAGGACGTACACAAAGACTAGGTTTTTTATAAAAAATAAATAAAATAAGGTTCACAAGGGCTTTGAGATTTATCTTCCCACTTTTTTCTTTTTCCTGTTTTATTTTTTTCATGTAAAAAAGATCTAGTTCTGGTATCTTTAATTGTTTTTTATTGCCTAAAGATTTGTTGCTGTTTATCTCACCATAAGTTTCGATATTTCTAAGTGAAAAGAATTTATTCGGGAAAAGAGACTGGGTCACGATAGTCACGTCAATATTTAGAGATTTGGCTATCTGGTAAATAATTGTGTCATATGCGAGATGGGGAATATTAAAAAAGAGCACATGATTGATTTGCTTTGAGATTATTTTGGCAGCTATAGCGTCGGCTAATATATGATAATAATCAAGATAATCTTGAAGATTCTGGAGGTGATGAGATTTATACCTGTAAGCACTTGAATGTCGAAATAGTTGGTCAATAAGGGTTTCTAGATCTTTTTTAAAGTTCTCAGATGCCAATAACTGGTGGTCAGCTCCAACATGCTCTTTATATTCATTGAAAAGGTGTCCAAGTGTTCCAGATTTTTTATTCATCCGAACGAGAGAAGATGCCTTAAAATCACTAGTGGAGTCACCAAGGTGTAGTTTTAGAGAGATCTCATCATTCGAATTCTTAATTAAATCTGATAATATTTGATTGGTATTTTTCGCTGTAGAAATTGCTAAAAGATTGACAATTTTCACATTCTGATTTTCTCCCAACTTAAGGGCTCCCCTTTCCTTAGGTTAATCTTGGCAGTTTTTCCAATGACATCGTTGAAGTACCTTGGGGGAATTCCCATTCCCGGTCTTATAGATTTTATATTTTTCTTGTTTAAAACTTCTCCAGCTTTAATATCTTTAATTACGAATAGAGATCTGCGGAAACTAGCGTTAGTTTTTTCAACGCCAGGGCTTTCATCACATCCTTTTGATAATGCGGCGTAGGCATTATTACAATCCTGTACAAGTTGCTTGAACTCATTAGGCTCAGATGAAAATTCTGCGTCAGGACCACCGTCTGATCTTTTTAGAGTAATGTGTTTTTCAATTATAGTGGCTCCCAAAGCTATTGAAGCAACCGCCATAGTTGAACCTAACGTATGGTCAGACAAGCCTATTGGTACTTTGAATTTTTTCTTTAATTCTCCAATTGTTTTTAACCTCATGTCTATGGGTTGTGCTGGATACTGCGAAATGCAATGCAGGAGGGAATATCCATTTGCACCAGATGCCCGAGCTGCATCACAGGCATCACGAATTTCATTAAAATCTGCTACTCCAGTAGACATGATTAAGGGCTTACCTGTGCTAGCAACTTTTCTTATTAAGGGTAGATCTACTAATTCAAAAGAAGCTATCTTAAAAGCTGGAGAAGATAGTTGGTTCAAAAAATCCACTGCAGAATCATCGAAAGGGGAAGAAAAACAGTGAATATTTTTCTTTGCTGCATATTTAAATAGACTTTCATGCCACTCCCAGGGCGTATTAGCTTCACTGTAAAGTTCATAAAGGTTTTTACCTGCCCAAAGACCATTTTTTATCATGAACTCTGGCCTGTCTGACTTAATTGTGATTGTATCAGCTGTGTAAGTTTGTAGTTTTACAGCGTTTGCACCTGCCTCTGAAGCTGCGTCGATTAATTTTATAGCTCTATTAATATCTCCATTGTGGTTTCCTGATAATTCCGCAACGATATAGGGTTTAGTATGAAGACCTATCCTGAAATCCTCTATTATAATATTGTCTTTCACATCAATCCCTTAATTTTGTCAGAACTGTAAAATTGGCGTTCAAATTTTCTTTTTGACAAAGTGTAGGTCAGGATTTCAGTAAATTTATTTCTACATATAAATCCAAAATGTTTGTGGATTTCTTTTGATTTTTGATTTGAGTTTAATACTTTTGCTTTTACTTTATTTACCCTCTTTTGGTGAAAAAGTTCTTTAAGGAAGAAAGCCAACATTCTTTTTCCAGTTCCCCTGGAAAATTTTCCCTGGTCTAGATAAAAGCTCCAATACACAGTATCCTCCGAGAGAAATACGCAATTACAATGTCCAATTTCTACATTACCCTCAGAATATATCAACCAAATTCCTTTTGAAGGATCCTGTGTGTTGGTAATCCACTTAGTGTGCTCCTGTTTGGATATGATTTTATGGTCAAAACTCATCTTTCTGACAAAAGAATTATTTCTCCATTTTAACAGCAAATCAGAATCTGTGATTTGGACTGGTCGAAGTTTCGCTTCCAAAAAATCCATGACTCTTTTTGTTCCTAAACCATCACAGAGATCCTTAGAAATAGTAGACATTCTCTTTAATTTCTCAGGAAAATTAATTAGTTTACTCACGGTATTGAACAAGTAATTCTTATTTCTTGCTTGTGTAACCGTAATGGCTTGTACTGCACCTACACGCTTGAGATCTCTAATAACTTTTCTCTGATTAGAGGCTATTTCTATGGTTAGGGAGGGAAGTCCCAAGCAACATCTTTCCCAAGTGCTCATTCCAGAAGCGCCTATGCATAAATCAGCGTTCAACATCAAGAAGCTTATGTCAAATTCATCTAAATGCAGGGCAACATTAGTATATGTTTTGGTTAATTCTTTAACCTCGGTTACTGTTTGGCTGTCTGATGACATAGCTATATCAATTCGGACATTCTTCACTATAGCTGTAGCTTTTAGCAAATTGGGTAAGATTTCCTTAGTATCATACATTCCTATGCAAATAAGGATTGAAAAAATCTTAGGCATATCCTTTTTTTCTAATCTTTTTTTTCTTTCTGAAATGCTTTTCTCCCGCATTTCTCTATAGTTTTTTGCTAACAAACTGAAACTAGGACCTTCGAGTACTGTTAAACTTTTATACTTTCTTTTTCTCTTAAATAAAGAAGTTTGGTCCAGTATGAATTCAGCACCAAGACTTCTATTATCTAAGTCATCTATCGCTAAGAAAAACGTACTTACCAAGCATTTTCTAACCTCATCGGTCCACTCAAAATCGAGAGCATAATTGTCAAGAATTATCCAATCTGGCTTAAACCTTAATAGAACTTTAATAGTTTCTCTTGCATCTAGATGCTTTGGTATACTCAACCAATTTTTGTACTTGTCATTATACTGATTTTCTTGAATTTTTTTTCTCTTGTGAGAGAATCCTATAATTTTGTACGACAGTCCTAACTTGGTCAAGATTTGGCGCATTTTGACTGGCAATGATGATGAGATCAATAAAATCTTATGTTTTCTTTCTTGCATTTCCTTTGCGAGACTTAGACACCTCATGAAATGCCCGCCCCCAATAAGATTATTTGCATCCACTCTTATGGCAATTTTAAGAGGTTTCTGTTTCATCATTAGGCCTTAATTGAGTCTGCGGAAACCCTCATGACACACGATTCCGTTGATTAATTCGTCAATGTCCAGTTTTTGGCTTTCGCAACCAGAAACAATTTTGAAGATGCTATCTAACTCATCTGAGTATCTGTTTATTATATCTGGCTGGTGTTCCACTGTGCTGTATACAGAATTGCTGGCGAGGAAACCCTTATCCAACATTTCCTGGGTTATTAAAGTTTTATATTTGAGATTATTTTCACTATGAAATCTGAATGATGATAAAGAAGGGAGGCCTGTTATTTCAACTTTCAGGTTATGAATATTAGCTAACTCAGTCCACAAATCCTGTATTTTCTGGCCAATCTGAGTAATTATATCCCACGTTTTATCCCTTTCCATAATTTCTAAGGTTTTTAATGCTGCGGTCACCCCTATTCTCTCGCTCCAGAAGGTGCTACTGATGAAGCTTTTCTGAGCCTCTTCCATGATCGAACGAGTTCCTAAAACAGCTGTGATGGCATAACCATTACCCAAAGCTTTGCCGAAAATGGCCATATCGGGGTTTATGCCGTATTTCAAGTGAATTCCACCAAAACTTTCTCTGAAACCTGAGGTGCACTCATCAAAAATTAGAACTATATTATTTTCGGTAGCAAGTTGTCTAATTGCGGTC